>NZ_DEVJ01000029.1:0-29888 GCF_002362875.1 Empedobacter sp. UBA3239
CAATAAACAGAAACCAAAATAGAAATATTAACAACTTAAAAATTAATATTACCTAAATGCACTACGGGTTTATTAATTATTAATTATTTAAAAATACAATTATTTCACTAACAAACATTATTTTAAAAACAAATCTATAAAAGCTTATTTAAATAAAAAAAGCATCAATATTTATTGATGCTTTTAGTAAAATATTATAAAATAACTGTTTACACATTAAACAAGAAATGCATGATATCACCATCTTGTACGATGTACGCTTTTCCTTCTACGTTTAATTTTCCTGCTTCACGACATTTAGATTCTGATCCGTATGTAATAAAATCCTCAAATTTGATTACCTCTGCACGAATAAATCCTTTTTCGAAATCTGTATGAATAACTCCAGCCGCTTGTGGTCCTGTAGAACCTTTTTTGATTGTCCAGGCACGAACTTCTTTTACACCTGCTGTGAAATAAGTTTCTAAATCTAACAGTGTGTAAGCAGAACGAATCAAACGATTAACGCCTGGCTCTTCTAATCCTAATTCTTCTAAGAAAATTTGACGTTCATCAAACGTTTCTAATTCATTGATATCAGCTTCAATTTGTGCCGCTAAAATTAACACTTCTGCGTGTTCATCTTTTACAGCTTCTTTCACTTTTTCTACCCATTCGTTTCCGTCTTTTGCAGCAGACTCGTCTACATTACATAAGTACAAAACTGGTTTAGAAGTAATCAATTGTAACGAATCCACAATTTCTTGCTCTTTTTCGTCCAAATCCATTTCACGAACATTTTTCAACTCTTCTAAATGAGCAATTACAGCTGTTAAAACTTCTACAACTTTTTGTTCGTCTTTATTTCCTGCTTTTGCTGCTTTTTTAGATTTATCGATACGTTTTGTAACTGTATCCAAATCTTTCAATTGCAACTCAATGTCAATTGTTTCTTTATCACGCAATGGATTAATAGAACCATCAACATGTGTAATATTTTCGTTTTCGAAACAACGTAAAACGTGAATAATTGCATTACACTCTCGGATATTTCCTAAAAATTGATTTCCTAAACCTTCTCCCTTACTTGCTCCTTTTACCAAACCAGCAATATCTACAATTTCTACAACCGCAGGCACAACGCGCTCTGGATTTACAATTGCTTCTAACTGATTTAGACGAGTATCTGGTACAGAAACTGTTCCTACATTTGGTTCAATTGTACAGAAAGGATAATTCGCCGATTGCGCCTTTGCATTCGACAAACAGTTAAATAAAGTAGATTTACCAACATTAGGCAATCCAACAATTCCACATTTCATATATGTTGTCTCTTTTTTTAATGATTGAATATTAGAACGATGTTCTAATAATTTTGTGCAAAGATAATGATTTCCATTAAATTTATTTAACCGAAGAAACTCTGTTCAATTTTATATTTAATACATTTCCAGAATATGATTTCATTTCACCATAAAAACAATCGCAAGTAGCATTATAAGTCAAATCATAATAATTAGAAGTTTTATCAAGATTTATCTTTCTGAATTTGAGTTGAGGAAATTTAAACACAATAGAATCTGTCACATCTTTTTCATAACCATCCTGAAAATCAAAATCTATTTTCAATTTTGATTTACTTCTCGAAACATCCATAATCGCATCACTTTTTGATAAAGGAATCTCTACCACTTTCAATTTATAATCCAAAAAATCTTGTTTCCATTTTCCTTCAATCGTTTTTATGTTATTGGATGTGCAACTTGTGAGAAATAGCAAAAAGATAAATCCTAAAAAATGTTTCATAAGTGTTAATTTTTTATTGAAAATACAATTATTTATTTACATTTACTTAAATACTTATTACAATGAAATTAAAAGCCTTAATCGTAAGTTTTATGATTGCTTTCGCAGGAATCGTAAACGCGCAAACAGCAACAGAAATATTAACTAAAGCTCAAAACCAAGCGAAAGTTGAAAATAAAAATGTCTTTTTAATTTTTCATGCTTCTTGGTGTGGATGGTGTAAAAAGATGGAAAAAAATATGGACGATCCAGCTGTGAAACCATATTTTGATGCGAATTATGTCAAAACATTTATTACTGTACAAGAACGTGCAGAAAAGAAAAATTTAGAAACACCAGGCGGCGCTGAAATTAACGAAAAATTAGGTGGAAAAGATCAAGGTTTACCTTTTTGGGTAATTCTAGATTCGACTGGAAAAGTTCTAGAAGATTCTCGCGTAAATGGAGAAAATCTTGGTGGCCCAGCTTCTGATGAAGAAGTAAATCATTTGATTACAAAACTTGAAAAAACAACCAAAAACGATAAAGTTGATCCAGAAAAAATCAAAGAAGTTTTTATCTTGAAAAAGAAATAGATGAATAGTTTTAAAATAATATTTAAGCCCGAAGGAATATGTTTTTTTTTAGTTTTTTTTATATTTTTTTTGGAGTCTTATTTTTAAGACTTAGGAGAGACTTTAGATTGTTATAAAGATAAACACTTTGTTTAAACATATTACTTTAGTTCATCTATATTTTCAGGTTTTCTATCAAGAATTCTTGTTTTAAAAACATTAAAAAATTTTATGTAATTTCGTCTTACCATAAATTGGATGCACATTTGAGAAAATTATGTCTCAATTCATTTTCTGGAATTTCTGAATAAAGTGAATTGAGGTTCACATTTTTTTAGATTATTTTAATTACAAAAATCATAATACACAACGTATTATTACAGTGAACCAAGAAAAGAGTTGAGCTCATTATTATAATAATTAATTTTTAAGCTCGAGAACTTCTCGAGTTTTTTTTATTCTTCAATATAATCAAGAGGAATATGCCAAATTTCGGTTTTATTTTTTTCTCGAAAGAAATCCAAATGTCCAATTTCATCCAATCCATATTCTTTAGGAATGATATTCAAACGTTTTTTCCTCACATTTTTCAAAACTAATTCAGCAAATAAATCTACAGATTTTGGCGTTGCCATAAAATCATCATCCAAACTAATGATTAAAACAGGTTTTGTAATCTCATCATATAAATTCTGTGTTTCATCTGCATAACCTAAAATCGAAGTTTCATTCAGAATTAACTTTCGCCAATCTTTCGCAATTCCGATTGGAATTGGTTAACCCATTCCAACCTTTTGAGAAGGAAAAAATCCGTAAAAAGCAGATAAAATAGGAATTGCA
Organism: Empedobacter sp. UBA3239; assembly: GCF_002362875.1. Lineage (NCBI taxonomy): Bacteria > Pseudomonadati > Bacteroidota > Flavobacteriia > Flavobacteriales > Weeksellaceae > Empedobacter > Empedobacter sp. UBA3239. The sequence goes on from NZ_DEVJ01000029.1 coordinate 3,180, forward strand.
ATACGAAAAAAGAAATTTACTTTTGGTTTATCTTTTTGATGAAAATTTTTGATATAACCATATTGAGAACCAATTGTTACAATTTTATCATAAACTTTGTAAGCGCGTGTCAAACCAATCATAATTCCACCGATACTATGACCAATTAAAAATTTTTCGTGATTGGGATAAAATTCTTCGATATATTGTGTCAAACCTAAAAAATCTTTGTCGGCCCAATCTGTAAAATGCACTTTAAAATCTTTTAACTTTTTGGGTTTAGAATCGCCGATTCCGCGATAATCAAACGAAAAAACCAAATATCCCTTATTAGCTAAATACGTTGCATATTTGGCATAAAAAGTTTGTTTAACACCAATTGCAGACGAAATGACAATGATTTTTTTGGTTGCGTTGTTTTCGCCAAAAGAGGTTACGGCAATTGGATATTTGTCGGAAGTTTCTAGTATGAATTTTTTCATTCTTTTTATTTGATAAGGTAAAAAAGTATACCTTTACAAGGTAAATCAATCTTATGAAAAAAATTATTTTAATTCTATTAATCTTATTCTCTTCAAAAATGTTTTCTCAACAATTAAAACCTGATAATGTGATTGGTTTTTGGAAATTACAAGAATCGGGCTTTTATGAAAATAGCAAAAAAGTGTCTAAAGAATTTGATGATTGTCGGTTAATGAGAAATTATACAATTTGGGATAATGGATATGCTATTTATAACTATGTAGAAGGAAGTAATGGCAATTGTTTTCCTAGTGAGCCTCGATTAACATTGTGGCGAATTGTTGATAATAGAATTCAATTTTACATTGATGATTATATTTTTGAGGATAGAATTGTGAAAATTAATCAAGATAAAACGATAACTTTTGAAACATATATTGATAAAAAAATTGTAGATTCTGATAAGAAATTTGAGAAAATAGCAAATACAATCAGTTATGATATTTTACGTAAACAATAAATAAAGAAAATAAGTTTTCAGGTTTATTTTTTATATTCACTTTACGTCATTCAAAATCTTTATTTTTACCACATAATTATTGAACCGAATGAAAAATATATTCAGCCTATTTTTAGCATCAATTTTATTGCTTTCAGTTTTTTCGTGCAAAGAAGACGATTCGTTGGCAATATCGCAAGATCAATTGTTGCGATCTGGAAAATGGCAATTGAAAGAAATTAGAAAAACGAAAGGGAATATAACGGAAACAGACAAGTTGTTGGCTTGTGAGCGACAGTCTACATTAGATTTTTCGGATGTTACGAATTATAATTCTAACATGTATAAAACCGAAAAAGGAAATTGTGTACAAGAACAAACGACAGGAACGTATGTGTATAATACGTCTAAAACAAAACGTTTGTTGACAATGGAAACAAAAGATACAACGTACAATTATTATGTGAAGCAGTTAGATCCAAAATATTTGATTTTGCAAGATACGTTGAGTAAAATAGATACGATAAAGTTTCGTTTGCAAGTTTTTGAAATTGTAAAATAATAATGAAAATACCTTCCATTTTGGAAGGTATTTTTTATTCGAACATTTTTCGTGTAATAAAATCTTTGTCTAAACTCCAAGCGCGTGCAGGAGAATATTCACGTCCATAATAAATGATTTGAATATGTAATTTGTTCCACAACTCTTTTGGAAAGATTTTCTTCGCATCTTTTTCTGTTTCCTCAACATTTTTACCTTTTGTCAATTTCCATAATTTCATCAAACGATGAATATGTGTGTCGACAGGAAAAGCAGGATGACCAAACCATTGAGACATCACAACCGAAGCGGTTTTGTGTCCAACGCCAGGTAATTCTTCTAATTCATCAAAACCTTCTGGAACTTCTCCATCGTATTTTTCGATTAAAATTTCGGATAATCGTTTGATGTTTTTGGCTTTTGTATTTGATAAACCAATTTCGCGGATATAATATTTTATTTCATCTACTTCTAATAACGACATTGCTTTTGCATTAGCAGCTTTCGCAAATAATTCGGGTGTTACTTGATTCACTTTTTTATCTGTTGTTTGGGCAGATAATAAAACGGCAATCAATAATGTAAAAGCATCTTGATGATCTAATGGAATAGGTGGAACTGGATATAATTTTTCCAATTCATCAATCACAAATTGGACGCGTTCTTTCTTTAACATCATAAGTTCTGAGACTTTTTGTGTAAAAATAATGAAACATCTTTAATTATGCTTTATGTATTACGAAATGCGAAGTTCGCTATTAGAAAATTGAAGTTCGAATATTTTTCGTAAGTTTTTAAATAACAGCTTTTCCTTTTTTTACCTTCATTTTAAAAAGTAAAGTTTAAGCGACTTATTTTGGCGTTATATAACATTACATTTGTAGTATAAATAAAAGATTAATTAGTTAAATCAGTTACGATTCAAGATTTAATCATTATTTTTACGAGAAGTTCTAAAGACAAATCAAGATGTTAAAAATAGGAGATAAAGTTCCAGATTTTAAAGGAATTGATCAAGATGGAAACGAAGTTTCGTACCATGATTTTGCAGGAAAAAAATTAGTCGTTTTCTTTTATCCAAAAGCAAGTACGCCTGGTTGTACAGCAGAAGCATGTGATTTGCGCGATAACGAAAATGCGTTGAAAGCTCAAGGTTATCATTTGGTTGGAATAAGTGCAGATTCTGTGAAAAGACAAAAGAATTTTGCAGAGAAAAACAATTTACTTTTTCCTTTGCTTGCAGACGAAAATCACGAAATTTTGAATGCTTTCGGCGTTTGGGGACCAAAGAAATTTATGGGACGCGAATTTGATGGAATTCATCGTACAACTTTCATCATTGATGAAAAAGGAGTGATTACAGATGTAATCGAAAAAGTGAAAACAAAAGAACACGCAAAACAAATTTTAGAAAAATAAAAAATAATATAATGAGCGATTTAGACAATAAAAAGAAAGCGTTACAGCTAATCTTAGATAAGATGGACAAAGCTTACGGGAAAGGAACTGTAATGCGTATGGGAGATTCGGCTGTTGATGATAAAATAGAAGTAATTCCTTCTGGATCTTTGGGATTAGATTTAGCGTTAGGAGTAGGAGGTTATCCTCGCGGACGTGTTATAGAAATCTACGGACCTGAATCTTCAGGTAAAACAACATTAACGTTACACGCTATTGCTGAAGCGCAAAAAGCTGGTGGTATCGCTGCTTTTATTGATGCTGAGCATGCATTTGACCGTTATTATGCAGCGAAATTGGGTGTTGATGTAGAAAACTTAATTATTTCTCAACCAGATAATGGTGAGCAAGCATTAGAAATTGCAGATAACTTAATTCGTTCGGGAGCGATAGATATTATCGTAATTGATTCTGTTGCGGCACTTACTCCAAAAGCGGAGATTGAAGGTGAAATGGGAGATTCTCGTATGGGATTACAAGCGCGTTTGATGTCTCAAGCTTTACGTAAATTGACAGGTACAATTAATAAAACGAAATGTACAGCGATTTTCATTAATCAATTACGTGAAAAGATTGGGGTAATGTTTGGAAATCCAGAAACAACAACTGGTGGTAACGCCTTAAAATTCTACGCATCTGTACGTTTGGATATCCGTCGTTCAACTCAAATCAAAAATGGAGATGAGGTAATCGGAAATCATTCGAAAGTAAAAGTGGTTAAAAATAAAGTTGCTCCTCCATTCCGTCAAGCAGAATTTGATATTATGTATGGTGAAGGAATTTCTAAAGTTGGAGAAATTTTGGATATGGGTGTTGAGAAAGGAATTGTAAACAAATCTGGTTCTTGGTATTCATACAATGATAGCAAATTAGGACAAGGTCGCGATGCTGTAAAAGAAGTATTGAAAGATAATCCTGAATTATGTGAAGAAATTGAAGCAAAAATTGTTGCTTTAATCAAAGGTGAACCTGTTACGGGTGAAGTTTCTGTTGATGATCCAGCTGATTTATTAGAAGATTAAGATTAATTCGAAAGAATTTTTATATAATGATTTTTAAGCTCTGAGGAAACTCAGAGCTTTTTTTGTAACTTTTCAGATTACTTTGAGTCTTTAAATAAAACAAAATGAAATATTTTCCATTGATATTAATCTTTTTTAGCACAATGCTTTTAGCTCAAACTAAAAAATCATTTCTTAAAATGAATCAATCAATTGATTTAGTAAATTTAGAATACATAAATAATTTACCTTTTATAAAAGTTTCGATTAATAATAAAGAGTATAATTTTTTGGTAGATACTGGAGCGTTGACATTTATTTCAACGTCAATTCAGAAAGATTTAAATTTAAAAGTACAATCTTCATCTAGTATAAGGGACTCACAAAACAATCGTGAAATCATTAATAATACCTTTGTTTCAGAAATTAAAATAGGAAAATCCTCTTTTTATAATATAGAAGCACATATTTATGATTTTAAAGGTTTTGAATTTGATTGTCTAAATATTGATGGAATTATAGGGGAAAATTTAATGGCTTTAGCACTTTGGAATATTGACTATTTAAAAAGAAATATTACTATAACAGAAGATTTAAATAATTTTGATTTATCAACGTATTTTTTAAAAATTCCTTTTTCAACAGATGGACAAAATACACCATTACTTCCAATAACAATAAAAAATCATGTTTTCAACTTTAAATTAGACACAGGTTCTAACGGAGGCTTTTCTATTGATAGAAATTTAATATCAGTAAAAGATTCTCAAAAAGTTAATGTAAAAGGTATTTCATCAATCGGTGCTTTTAATAAAAGTAAAATATCCGAAAACTATTATTTTAAATTAGATACTTTTGAGATTGGAAAAAAAGTTTTTAGTGATCATATTTTTATGTCTGGAGAAAAAAACTTAATTGGAAATAAGTTTTTAGAAAATTTTGGAGTAATAATAGATTGGAGCAACAAGTACATTTATTTAAAAAACGAACCAATAGATTTTAATAAAAAATCTTTAGATTCTTTTGGTTTTGGCTATTCATTTGAAAATAATAAACCATATATTAAACTATTATTTGAAGATGAAGGTAATCTTGAGTTAGGTGATGAAATTCTTAGTATTGAAGAAATGGATTTTACTAATTTGAGTAAAGAAAATATTTGTAAATATTTTCAGAACGATATTTTAAAGAATAAATCAAAAATAAATATTAGTATTAAAAGAAATGATAATATTAAAGACTTTATCTTAGAAAAGAAGAGATATTTAGAATAAAAATAAAAAACCACTTCTGCAGAAGTGGTTTTTCATGTTGAATTTATTTCAACATCGCATATTGTTTATGATGAGAATTTGAAACGAGTTTAGATTGATATACTAAAAATTTATTCTAAAATATATTTCAACTTGTAGCCAAACATTCCACGATCTTTAATAATATCAGCAACACCTTCTGGACATTCATTTTCCCAATCTTGTTCAGCGTTAGCAATTTTTTCTAAAATTCGGCGCGAATAAGAATCTAAATAACCTCTATTGTAATTCAAAATATCTTGAATTCTTCCGTTATACAAGAAATATTTGTACAATTCGTGCACACTATCACTTACTTGTAGATTTTTCGACGTCAACAAAATATCTTTTTCTTTGTCTAAATATGGATAAAGATAAACTTTTACATTTTTCTTGAATAATTTTCCGAAAGCTTCCATAATTCCGCCAGGTAAATCGGCATAATATTGCTCATTGAAAATTTCGACCAAATTATTAACACCCATTGCTAAACCAACTTTGGTTTGATTTCGAGTGAATTTCGAGAAATAATCAACCAATTTATAATATTCAGAAAAATTAGAAATGATAACATTGTAACCTAAACTACCAATAATATCAGCGCGATCTAAGAAATCTCGTTCATTCAATTCGCCTTCAAAACCAGAAGCAATCAAGTTAGAAAGCGTAATCTCGAATAAAATTTCGGTATTATCTGTTCGAACATCATCTTCTTGTTTGAAAATCTCCAAACCACCTTTGAACATATCCATATTTACATTCATAAAAGGACGGAAAGAACCACGAACAGCGAAGATATTTTTCTTGTATAATAAATCGGCAGGTAAAATATTTTTTCCTTGTGGATTGAAAACCGCAACATCAGTCATTCCATTTTTAACCAATTGAAGAGACATTAAACGATTATCAACATATTTGAATTGTGGTCCACGAAAGTTAATCATGTCAATTTCTAACTGATCTTTATCCAACGTATCGTACAAAGATTTGATTAATTTTCGAGGATTATCGTAGTAATAATAAGCACCATAAATCAAATTAACACCCAAAACACCTAAAGTTTCTTGTTGCAATTGAGCCGTATTTTCTTTGAATTTTACATGAAAAATAATTTCGTTTGCTTTTTCTTCTTCTGCATTCAATTTGAAACGTAAACCAATCCAACCTTGACCTTCATTTTTCTTCGAATAATCAATTGTTGTTACTGTATTTGCGTACGTAAAAAATGCTTTTTCTTTGTAGTGATCGTGGATTAGACGTTCTTTCATCAATTCCATCTCATGATCCAACATCTTTTTAAGGCGAGCTTGCGTTACATAACGACGATTTTCTTCTACACCATATATCGAATCGGACATTTCTTTGTCATAAGCACTCATCGCTTTTGCAACCGTACCCGAAGCGGCACCTGCGCGATAAAAAAAACGAACGGTCTCCTGGCCTGCACCAATTTCTGCAAAAGAACCGTATATTTTCGGATTCAAATTGATCTCTAAAGCTTTTTGTTTAGGAGTAAGAACTTGTTCTAATGCCATATTTTAATTTCAAATAGTTTGTGGTAAATTTACCAAATCATTATGGCTAAATCAAATATAAAAATACATTTTTTAGGAACTGGGACTTCGCAAGGAATTCCGATTATTGGTAGCGATCATCCAGTGTGTTTGTCAACAAATCAAAAAGATAAACGTTTGCGTTCTTCTTTGTTGTTAGAAAAGGATGGAAAGATTATTACGATAGATAGTGGTCCAGATTTTAGACAACAAATGTTACGATACAATGGGCATAGATTGGACGGAATCCTGTATACACACGAGCATAATGACCATGTTTTAGGATTGGATGATATTCGTCCGTTGGTTTTCAAATCTGGAGAAGATATGAATGTCTATGGTTTGAAACGAGTGTTGGATGAATTACATAATCGATTTCCATATATGTTTGCTGAACATAAATATCCTGGAGTGCCAACGGTGATAGAGAATGTTGTGGAAGATGAAAAATTTTTGGTTGCTGGATTTACGATTGAACCAATAAAAGTTTTGCATGGACCTTTGCCTATTTTGGGCTATTTGATTGATGATAAAATTGCTTATTTAACGGATGTAAAAACGATCCCAACAGAATCGCTTGAAAAATTACGAGGAGTTGAAGTTTTAATCATTAGTGCGTTGCGAGTAGAACAAGAACATTTTTCGCATATATTATTAGATGAAGCAATACGATACTCGGATTTGATAGGTGCAAAGCAGACTTATTTTACACATATTTCGCATCATTTGGGATTTCATGATGAAGTAGAGGAAAAATTACCAAAAGGTAAACATTTGGCTTACGATACGTTAGAAATAATTCTGTAAAAAGTTTAAAAAATAGTTGGAAAAATAAATAAACTAACATTATATTTGCAATCCATAAAGGCTCGGATGGCGGAATTGGTAGACGCGCACGACTCAAACTCGTGTTCCTTTGGAGTGTGGGTTCGATTCCCACTCCGAGTACTGAAAAACCTCAACTTCAATTAGTTGAGGTTTTTTTTATTCGTTTTTGACAACCGATTGACAACCATTTTCAAAAAAGTTGAGATATTATAAAAAATAAACCTCAGCTATTATTTATAACTGAGGTTTATTAATTTGATATTTTAAATGAGTTATAATAACTTTTTGTATTTATTCTTAACTACATTAGAGTTTTTAAAACAATTAATAATATTATCTATTTCAACATCATTTAAAATTCCTATTTTTTCGTAGTGAACCCCTTCTACTGGGTATTTAGTAGTAAAATCACTAATTTTTATACTAGTTAAGTATTGTCCATAAACAAACGTATTTAAAGGGAAACAAAAACTAGTGTCTTTTGTAATTATTTTATCTTTTTCAAAACAATATGTTGTTTGTTGAGCAGTCAATGACAAATCAATACATCCATGTTCAATTTTGGCAGTCGATGGTATGTAATCTTTACTAGAAGGAAGAGAAACTAATATTGATTCAGTTTCATTTATTTCCTTTAATACAAGAAAGTACTTATTTTTTGATGATAAGTCATCAAAAAGATAATTATAAATATAAAGTAGAGTCCCTTGGTTCAAATTAAAAACTTTTTGAAAATTTATCAAACTCTAAATAATCGTTATATAAATTTAACTTAGTACTATTGTTCTTTAATAGTTCAGAAAAATCAATCTCAATATTACTTGTACTTCTGAATTCATTCTCAAAAGATTCTAATAAATCATTTTTCAAAGCTAAATCATACCATAACCCACCCTTTACATGAGTTAAGTTTACTAATTTATTAGCCGTGTCATTTTTAAATGATTTAACTACTAAATCTAAAAGATTAATATCATTTTGTGAAAACTCATCATCAGAAAAATCTTTCTTAGATATAATCTTAGATGTTCCATCTTGAAGAAAAGATACTTCAATAAAATCTTTTAAAGAAGTTAAAGATTCATTACAATCTAATTGAGCAAAAACCTCTTGACAAACTGGACCTAATTTCCAAACTTCATATTTTAAATTTAAAAAAGGTGTTCCAAATTTTTCAACAGAATACTGATCTAATAAATATAACAACTTCAAAAGTTTAGTTTTAGATAAGTTGTTCATGTTATTAGACAAATAAATAATTGTATTACCTAACTTCTCTATTTGCTCCTGTCTAGTCATAAAATATTATAGTATCTAATTTAGAATTAAATATATTGCAAATTTATAATATAAATAAGTATAAAACGGTATAATATAGAATAAAATGTAATAATCAGAACTCAATTAGCATGGTTAATTAATTAAAATGTAGGTTTTAGAAAAGTCTATCCAGTTCTCTATTTTTCTTTACCTGCATGTATGGACTCGGAAAATTCAGTGAATCGTTTCACGCACACGCGTAATGACTGTAGAAAAATCTTTCTTTTTTATGGACTTAAGAAATTATAAACTTTCTTTCTTTACATATACACGTTATGGACTCCAAAAATTCGGGAAAATCATTTCGCGCACACGCGTAATGACCTCAGAAAAATCTTCCTTTTTTTTTTGGACTCCGAGAACTGTAAATAATTAACTTAAATCAATCAATCTCGCGCGTATTGCTCGGATGTTTCTTTGTTATTAATTAAGTAAATCATCTATTCGTTCTATTATAGAGTTATTTATCTCAAACACTTCTTTACATAGATTTGACTTTACTTCTGGAAAGAAATCTTCGATAACAATCAAAATCATTTCGTTTGTTTTTTTATAGTATTGAAGTAATACTAATGACTTTTGTTTTTTGTTTGTTTGGTGATTTAATTGATCCTAATGAAAGTGCAATGGCTGGAGCGATAAAAGGAATGTCAGAGGAAACAGGTAACGCTCTTTTAGGTCAATTTAACGCTATTCGTATTCTTCAAAAGGAACTTGTAACCATTAATATTGATTCGAACAAAATACTCCTAAATAGTTTGGATAGATTGGCCAACATAGACTACAACACGAGAAGTGTTTTACCACTTTTAGAAAAATTAATTAACAGAATAGATAATGCGGGACGTGCATACGGTTTTTAATGTCTTTTTAGGACTGAAAAAATTCTTATTACTGTACTATATTGTAGTATAAATTTAGCGCCAAAATATGCCAATTTTTGCCAAATGTAAAATTAACGAACTATAAAAATACGCGTACGTGCGCGCCTATGGACTAAAGTAATTAAGGAAATTGTTCCACTATAATAATAAATACCTCATCAAAAAGATGAGGTATTGTTTTGTTAATTTGTTTACATTTGAATAAATACAAATACCCTTAAATGAAAAAGAAACATAAAAAAAAATTAAACATATATTCAACTTGGATTATAATATTTATTTCAATTCCGATTATATTTTATCTTTTAAACTTTGGTGAAAATGGTTTTTCTTTTAAGTCCACAAACTGGTCTGAATTTGGAAGTTTTATAGGTGGTTATGGTACTTTGATTTTTAGTGCTGCAAACCTTTATTTTTTAATTAAAGTTGCATACTCAATTAATCATTTAGATGATAAACGAAATAAACAAAACAAAATCGACTCTATTAAACCATTAGGTATATCTACTCGTAAAATTGACTATAATAATTATTCATACAAATTTGTTATTAGCAATTTAGGTTTAGGCCCCTTAATTGTTAAAGATTATAATTTAACTCACAATGGTATTAAGTATGAAAACTTTCAATTATTCTTAAAAAAGAATGCTCCTTATATTGTTTTAGATCACTTTCCGATTAGAAATAATACATTTTTTGTAGGAATAAATAAAGAACATTGTTTTTTTGAAATTACATTACCAAAAGTTGACAAAAAAGAAATCGAACTTGAAAAAGATGATAACAAAAAGACACTTTTAGAAAATTTAGAATTTAATAATTTTAAAAAATTTGAACAGCTGGTATGTTTATTAAAATCACTTGAATTAACTTTTGAGTGTGAAGATATACTTAAGAATTCAACTGAATTATTAGTAAAATAAACAAAACCTCATCTGTTAGATGAGGTTTGTTGTTTTATCCGAAAATATTACTTGTTGTTGAGATAATTATATTCAAATAATTTATTTTTAAACTGAAACTCATCAAACAATTTGAGTAAGTTTATTAAATCATGTTGAGCATATAAAAAAGTAGTCTGCTCTGAATTATTCATATTCTTAAAGTTATCGCTAAGAATAAAGACGTTTAACACTTCAACAATGTTTCCATTAGCACGATCAATTAAATCCATTGAATTAAATAAATGAAATGAATGATGAATAAAATCATTTCTAATCTCGCTATTCATTTCGTTTAAGATTTCATCATCTGATATTTTACTTTGAGCCATAAGATTTGTATTAGTTAAGGTTTAGAATATTTACCGATGCTGTAATTCATTGAAGTATATTCAATGAAATTAAACATATCGTAAATCTCGAATTGAACTTGCAGGAAATCTGTTTTTCTATCGTCGTCCAATCTTTTAAACTCTGGACTTTGAATGTAAACACTAAATAACTCTGCAAAACCTCCTCTAGTATGTTCTAACATATGATTATTAGTAAACAAACTAATAATCTTATCAATGAATAAGTTTTTCTCGTATTGATCCATATCTTGAATCACTTCCCAATCTGTTTTTGTTGATGTATTCATGTGTTTTTATTATTAAAGTATAATTGATACATATATTTTTCGACTGCAAATATATGTATTAGATTTATATAAACAAACTTTTAAGTATATTTATTCGATTATTATATATGTAACGTTTATATTTGTTACTTTTACAAGTAAATAAGGTTTATGAGTATATTAAGAATAAAAGAAGTTCTAAAAGAAAAAGGATTAACCGGTAAAGAACTTGCTGAAAAAATTGACGTTTCTGAAATGACAATATCAAATATCGTTAAAGGAAGTACATTTCCTAAACCAGAAAATCTATTAAAAATTGCTGAGGTTTTAGATGTTGACATCAAAGAGTTATTTAATTCAACTAAAGAACCTGGAGAGCAAGAAACACTTTATATTTTTAAAGACGGTTCATATATTCCAATTGGAACGATCAAGATTTAATAAAAAACCCTACATCATAGTAGGGTTTTTTATCGACCTATATAACGCCTACACGCCCGCGGGCGTATTGTTTTACTTTTCCCTCGCGCGCGCATGCGTATTGCTCGCCTCGTTCCCTTTTCTCTCTTTTACTTTCTTAGATATTTCTTGAAACTTAATAACTGCCTTTTCAAGTGTTTCAATATCCCACGCCCAAATCCCGAACGCCTTAGATGTTGGATAGGATTCTAAATTAAATCTCGAATTGATTTTTATTTCAAACACTTCATAAGTTTTCTTGATATGGTTTTTATAAACTTTCTCATAAATTACCGCAAAATCATTTCTTGCAATTTGAGTAAATGTAAAATCTTTCATTTCTCCTTTGCCTTCAAACTTTCGTTTTAAACTTCGCGTATCGACACTTTTTAAACTTTCACTCATAGTTTGGTATATTTATATAGATTTATAATTTAAGTTCGTTAAATCGTCTTATTTTCAATTAATCCCATTTCGACAACCTCATCCAGATTATCAAAAATTAAATTGATTAGGATTTCAACCTCCATTAACTCCAGAATGTCGTTTGATGTTTCAAGTTTTTTGTACTCCAACATCTTGACGTATTTATCCGACTCGTTAATCGTGTTATCGACTTTTGATTGTTCGGCATCTAATGAATTTAAAAACTGGGTTTCGTAAAATTTTGAATCGTGAATAAAGATTATGTCATCAGCCGAACCAAAACGACACGCAATTGAATTGTATAAGTCCAGTTTCTCGGTTTCGTTTAATTCTGAAATGTATTGTTTGATTTCTTGCTTTGTCATAGTGTTAGTTTAGAATTTTGACGAATACACTTTGCTGATCAACTCATAAGGATAAACGTTTTGACCGTTTACATAAGAGGGGTGCTGTACTTTCTTTGGTGGATTACCAGTTATTTTTTTATATTCCTTTGTGCATAATTTACCAAGCTGTTGCCTTTCGATTATTGTATGCTTTTTAAATACTCCGTTTGCTCTCAAAAATCTATCTACCGACCAATCATTGATAAAATTAATTTGCTTTTCTTCTACCGATTTAAGGCGATTGTTTAATTCTGCGATTTGCTTAGGTGTTACAATCTCTTGATAATGCTTTTCTACTTCGATAAAGTAATTACGAATACGTTTGCCCATTTCGGAACGCTGAACCATTGCAATAGATTTAGCGCTTTCAATTGTTAGAAGATAATCTTTCATATTGTGACCACCTCTTGAACTTTTTCTAACTTTTGTTCGTTGTGTTTGCTCGTCTTTTTTGACGTGCAAAGATTCTGTTCTTGTTTGCTTCTCATTTTTGAGAAGCAAAATATTATCACTGGCAATTATCGAATAATCTACATTTTCAACAAATCCATAGTTTAGCATTCTTTTAATCCAATCTATAAACTTTGTCTTTGGTTGTAGAAGATTGTACAGCTCGCTTGCTAATACTGTTTTATTCCCGTTTTCTGATTGATTGATTTTAATTAATTCAAATCTTTCTGTTGTATTTTTTTCCATGATTATTTTTATTTAAAATTGGTTGATTTTGATTGTTCTTTATTTTGTCATTAAAACATATTTTTTCGGGTGTATTTTATTATCTTCTATCTTCTCATTTTTAACACTACTTTTTTTCTTTTTTTTAATGGTTTGGTGTGCATATTGTCCCTTTATCAATGGAACTTTTTTTAAAATCCCCTTTTTATGCGGGTTTTCTGTGGACAATTTGCACACTAAAAAAAATGTCGATTTTGTCGATTATTTTAGCCTTAATTTCGGTGTGCAAGTTGTTTTTTGCTGTTAAGATTTTATAGTATTTAATTTTAGTTTTTAGAAATGTATTTCGATGTTTTGAAGCTATTAAATCAATCCAATATTCAAGAATATTACAATCTTCTAAAAATGCTAAATCCTTTGCTTTAATTTGAGTTTTATCATATTGCTGGTTAACTAACAACACTAAGTCCCATTCGGTTAATAATTCTTTAAATAGATTCTCGTATGTCTTAATTTCCATCAAATCGCAAACGGTGTAAATTCCTAACGTTTTTATAAATTCTCTTTTTTTGCTTCTAACTTCAAATCGAATAGTATTTAGATCAATATTATAAGAGGGAAAGTTTAAAAATTGTATTCCTTTCAAATAAGCTTTGATCTCTTTGTATTTAGTTGCTTCGGATAATTTAAACGTCTCAATATCTTCATACTTAATACTGAACTTTGAACGCTTATAAAGGAACAAACCATCAAAGATCAATCGAGCATCTGAGTTAGGAATAATATTTAAACCAAACTCAATGTTTACTACTTGTAAATCATTTCGATTTATTTCTTTAATCTGTAAATAATCTAATATTTCATTGATAGATTTAATGCATTCCAAAGGCGTAAAATCATCTCCGTTATGTAAATAGTTATTTTTGTGATAATGTGGACTCACTAAAATATCTACATAGCCGTACCCGATTTTAAAACCTTTCTCGATTGCTTTTCTAAAATGTAAGCCAATTTTAAAACCTTCTATTTGCCTGAGTGATGTATAATAATTGTTGATCGGTTTACATTCTAAAAAATCGGGGTGTAATAATAAACTATTGATTATTTGATGATTCGAGGTTCTTAGTTTTAATAAGTCAACCATAATCATTAACTTTGATTAAAATATTTGCATTCCTGCAATATTTTAAATTGAACAATTGAGGCGCGTTTTATCGAGCCTCTTTTTTTTGTTTATAAATCAAAGCGTTATTGGTTTTAAACTTTGCTCGACCTCAGCACGTAGGAAGTAAATACGCCCGCCTATTCCCAATGGTTTTAGCTTACCATTCTTACACCAGTTATTTAATGTCCCGTATGTTATTTGTAGCATATCGATAACCTCCGACCTTGTCATATATTGATTAGGTTCTTTCGGTTGAAAGTTCTTTGCAAAATCAGCTAATTGCGCCTTTAATCCGTTTTGAATTTCTTCTTGCAATTGTTCTTTTGTCAAAATAAAAAACTCTTGTTTCATATTAATTAGATTTAATATTTAACATTGTTTCTATTTCAGCGCGTTTAAAATATACACGCCCTCCAATCTTAATAAAAGGAAGTGTTTTTTCTCTTTGCCATCTAATTAAAGTTGATTTATTGATTTTAAAAATATTCAATACATCATCACGTGTTAATAAGCCTAAATCGTTATTAGGTTTAATGTTTTCTAAATGGGGGATAATCTCAGCTATTAAAGTAGTTTTTAGCTGTTCGAATGACTCTGCACCAATCGTGCTTAAATTGTTTTTCTTAGTTTCTGCACTCATAATTTTGAATAATTATGAGTAACTAATTAGAAGAATTCAAAACCTAAAATATTCACAAACACAATCAAATGTTTTGCAATTAATGAACATATAGTTAATTTTACTTTAATTATGTCGTTTTTGTTTGGCGACAGTCGACATAATTATTTGTTTTTGGGGTGATGAATTTTCTAATTTGTTACCCTTTTTTAATATTTATTACTCAAATGTATGTTTGAGGTTTTATTAAAAAAAGTAATTCTAATAAAAAAACGTGTT
This sequence comes from Empedobacter sp. UBA3239, assembly GCF_002362875.1. Classification (NCBI taxonomy): domain Bacteria; kingdom Pseudomonadati; phylum Bacteroidota; class Flavobacteriia; order Flavobacteriales; family Weeksellaceae; genus Empedobacter; species Empedobacter sp. UBA3239. The sequence continues at coordinate 18,566 of NZ_DEVJ01000029.1, forward strand.
TTTTGAGTGAAATTTCTGTTTTTGTTTACGGGTGTGTTGTAAAGTTTACAAGGGTGTAGCAATACTATTGATTATTCGATTTAATAACTCTTAATACTGGCTCTTCCTTTTTCATCATTTGAGCGTAATACATAGCAAAGGCATCTGCATTCGCATCTTTATCTGCTTTTTGATTAATATACTTTAAAAACATTTTTTCTTCGCTATGTCCAGTAATACCAATTAAAACTGGTGTAGGCATTTTTCTATAAAAATTTGTTGCAAAGGATCTTCTAAAAGAATGAGAAGTAATGAATTTATGTTTCGGCAAAGATGTGAGAAGTTTTTTTCTATTGTTCTCATCACTTATGTAACCTTTTACAACCTCATCTATTTCGGCTAATTCACAAACTTTTTGAATATGAGTATTGATTTTATTTAAAGATATTTTTTTAGGAAAATCATTTAATACAATATCTATTACATAATCTTTTAGTACTGGAATAGTAACAAACTTTTCTGTTTTCTGTTGAACTAAATCGATATATACTGCATTATCTTTTAATCTAATATTGTTTGATGTTAGGTTTAATAAATCGCCTCCACGTTGACCAATGTAACAACCAATTAACAACCATTTTTTTACCTCTTTCAGATGAGGTGTCGGCATTTCAGTCTTGTAAATTTTATCTAAATCATCAAATGATAAGGTATGAATATATCTCTCTTTGTCGTTCTGTCTAAATCCTTTTAAAGTAATTGAATTATTAGTAACTGTTATATTGTCTTTTGACGCTGATACGCATACACTTTTGATGTGCTCGAATTGTTTTCCAGTATAATTTATAGTGTATTTCTTTTCATTCAATAACCATATTTTAAAACGATCTGTAAATGACTTTTCTAAATCACTAAATAGAATTGTCTTTTTAATTGTCTTTTCATATTCAGTAATAATGTTTTTAAACATTCTGTAATTTTTTACAGTACCTACTGATATTCCAATTTTACCGTTACGCTGTTCTCTTGTTGCTGCATTGTCTATAATGTGCTGAATATAGTTTGCGAATATTGAGAGATCCGTTTTCTCAACTCTATTAAAACATTTATCAATAACAGAGGTTAGCCAGTTGTTATTTATTACAGTACCCTTTGTGCTATCTTCATTGAATTGATCGTTAACAAATAATGAAAGTTTTTCGAGTTTGTTTTTTAAAAGTTTATTCGTTTCGTTATTTGGTTTAGGTAGATTGGTTGTAGTACTCCAGTCTTTCGCATTTATTGATAAACCTACTTTTCTTCTTAAGTTGATTTGTCGGTTTACTGAAAACCTTAAATATATCTGTGCGTTGTCTGTTTTATTTAGCAAAACAAATTTTAACGTAGCCATACCTTTAATATTAAAATTGAACAATTCAAATATATGTCATTTTACTATTTTTGACAACCGTTTGACAACCGTTTTTAAATATTATTGTATTTCATTGTACTTTATTATATTTGTAGAGATTTGTAAATATTCTGAAAAGTGTCTATTTAAAAGGATTTATCTTTGCTTTTAGAATGTTTGTCGAAATACTTAGATTAATGGGTGAGAGTGTGGGTTCGATTCCCACTCCGAGTACTAAGCAAAAGCTCGAAACATTAGTTTCGAGCTTTTTTTATTTACATTCTCCTTTTTGTATAATTTTTACTTCAAATTTTCGGGCTCTATCATCTATAAAAGTAACTTCGTTTTCATAAAATTCAGGAAGTTTGTAATGCGTATTATCCAGCCAACCACCATTTGGCCAATCAATTTTATGCAGATAATTATTTTTCGTTGTTATAGTTACTCGATATGTCTTTGTTGACTTATTCGTTTTAACCTTGACATTTGCGCAATATTTTCCATCTTCAATGTGATCATTTATATTATGAAAATCTGAAGATGAGGAACAACTATAAATAATAGTAAAGCAAAAAAGTAAAAGTATATTTTTCATCATCTTTTTATTTAATCTTCGCTTAACAATCTATTGATATTCTGTTAAGCTTTGAATTTAATTTGCTGCATACATTTGCAGTAACAAAATCCTCATGTGTTAATTTATATCATTTCTCAAAATTACTTCTCTTTTCGGGAAGTTTTTTTTGTTTTTATTAAGAAATCAGATTAAAATGTAACGTACTATACGCCTAATTTTTAAGTATAATACATATTGAAATTTTATTAATAATCAGTCGTTTATAAGTGTTTTATTTTTAATAAAGATTTAACTTCTTGAGTTTTATATTAACGTTAGGTGGCATAGTAGTTGTCATTTTATTCACTTTTTAATTAAAACTTAAAATTACTCAGATGACTAATATAGATTCAAAAAAAAATCTGGCAAACACGACTTTGTTATCCACCACGGAGCCTAAAACAGTGTTAAAGGTTATTCGATCGGATGAACATGAAAAAAAGTCTTTAAGAAATAAATTCATAGAGAGAATTTCTAAAAACTGTCTTACAAAGAAAGATTATCTAGTAATTGCTACAACTTTTGTGATTATGCTAACTTCTATTCTTTTTTTGTTTATTTATAAAAGTGAATTTCTACAATGGCATAGCACTAAATTATCTACCTGGTGGGGTGTTATTATTTATAGCCTTGGATTGGCACTTCTTATTCTTAAAACTTCTTTTCTTTTTTATTTAGGCTATTTATTCATAAAATATAAACCGGTCAAAAATGTTGCTGATGCAGATTTACCAACTTGTACCATTATTGTTCCGGCGTATAATGAAGGAAAATTAGTATATGATACTTTGTTGAGTTTAGCTGATAGTAATTATCCATCCGAAAAATTACAGATCTTAGCCGTTGACGATGGGAGTAAAGATGATACATGGAAATGGCTTCTTGAAGCGAAGAAAGTATTAGGAGATCGCGTTACACTTTTTCAACAGCCAAAAAATATGGGAAAACGTCATGCATTATATAAAGGATTCAAAATTGGAAAAGGAGATGTTTTTGTGACGGTTGATAGTGATTCTATTGTAGATGAATCTACGCTTAGAAACTTGTTAAGCCCTTTTGTAGTGAATGAAAATTGTGGTGCTGTCGCTGGCAATGTTCGTGTATTGAATAAAGAAAAAGGTTTGATTCCAAAAATGTTGAGTGTTAGTTTTACATTTAGTTTCGAGTTTGTGCGATCTGCTCAAAGTGCGTTAGGTTCTGTGTTTTGTACACCTGGAGCTTTAGCAGCTTACAGAAAAGATGTTGTACATAATTGTTTGGAAGAATGGATAAATCAATCTTTTTTAGGGCAACCAAGTACAATCGGGGAGGATAGAGCTTTGACAAATATGATTTTGAAACAAGGTAAACATGTCTATTTTCAGAAAAATGCAATGGTTTATACCAATACTCCAGAGCGTTATAAGAATTTATACAAAATGTTTATTCGTTGGGAGAGAAGTAATGTTCGTGAGAATATTATGATGACAAAATTTGCTTTCACCAACTTTAGAGAAGGTTCTACAGTAGGAACTCGTATAATTCTGATGATGCAATGGATAAAATTAATCATGGCAATTCCATTATTTTTAATTTTAATCTTTTTTGTCGCAACACATCCAATTTTATTCATCACAAGTACATTGTCTGGCGTTTTAGTTTTTTCAAGTATTCAGATGATTTTTTATGCAAAAAAATACAATTTTAACGAAGCTTTATTAGCATACGTTTACAGTATTTTCTATATGTTCACGCTTTTTTGGATTATGCCTTATGCCATTGTAACAGCAGGAAGAAGTGGTTGGTTAACGAGAGAATTACCTCAGGCAACTTAAAATTTTAAATATTAATTCATACAAAAACTTCTCTCATTGGGAAGTTTTTTTGTTTTTACATAAAAAGTAAAAGACTAACAGCCATTACAAACATTCCGATTACAATTCCGTAAGTTGATAATTTTTTTCCAGCGTATTCGTTTGCGGTCGGAATTAATTCATTAATCGAAATATAAACCATCATACCTGCGACACTTGCGAAGATTGCTCCGAAAATTGATTCATCAAAAAATTGTAACAATACAAAATAGCCAATTAATGCGCCAATAGGTTCTGTTAATCCTGATAAAAAGGAATATAGAAATGCTTTTTTTCTATTCTTTGTAGCGTAATAGATTGGTATAGCAACGGCGATTCCTTCTGGAATATTATGAATAGCAATAGCTGAAGCTATAGAAATTCCGTAAGTTGGATTTTCTAATGCTGACAAAAAAGTTGCTAATCCTTCAGGGAAATTATGAATTGATAAAGCTAAAGCAGAAAACAAACCCAAACGCAATAATTTCTGATCGTTTGTCTCTGTTTTATTTTCATCGCAATGATGATGAGGCAATATTTTATCGATTAAAATGATGATTAAAATTCCTGCAAAAAATCCCAATAATGTATAAGTGTAACCTAATTTTTCTCCAAAAACACTTGATAATGATAATTTAGCTTTTGTTAAAATTTCTACAAAGGAGACATAAAGCATTACTCCTGCTGAAATTCCCAACATTACGCCTAAGAATTTTGGATTGAATTTTTTGTATAATAAACATAAAATACTTCCAATTCCAGTGCTAATTCCGGCAAGAAAAGTTAAACTAAAAGCAAATATTAACGGATTTGAAAACATTAATTTTAATAATTAAGTTAGATTAATCTAACAAATATAATCTTTTCATTGTTTTGAACCAAGATAAATTAAGAAACCAACAAATTTCAATGTAATTTATCAGTTGTTGTAAATTATGAAAAGGATAAACTTATTTTTGTTGTATTAGTTTTTATTCAGATGGAACTTTTAGACGAAAATATTCAAAGCGATGTGTATCGCTCAATGCTCGAAATGATTGCCAAATTGGGACTTTCGAGTTATTCTACCACAATAATGACAACAATTGTTCTATCAATTTTGTTAGTTATTATATTGTATGCAATCGATTTTTTATTGCGAAAAGTGCTATTACTTGTTTTAACAAACTTTATTGCAAAAAGTAAAACAAAGATTGACGATTTATTAATCAAGAACAGGGTTTTACAATTCGCAACACATATTGTTCCTGTAATTGTCGCCAAAGAAGCGATCCCACTTATCTTCAAAGGATTTCCGAATTGGATCAAAATTGCGATGCAAATTACAGATATTGCATTGGTAATTGCTGTTGGATTGTTGTTTAATGCAATTTTTAAAGCGTTCAGGGATTTTCTTCGAGGTAATAAATCTTTTTCGGATAAACCAATTGATAGTTATCTGCAAGTGATGAATATTTTAGTTTTCTTTGTTTGCGGAATTCTAATTTTTTCGATTGCGACAGGAAAATCGCCTATTACATTTTTGGTTTCTTTGGGAGCGGCTTCGGCGGTTTTGATGTTGGTTTTTAAAGATTCAATATTAGGTTTTGTGGCGAGTATTCAGGTTTCGATGAATGATATGGTGCGCGTTGGAGATTGGATTGAAATGACAAAATATGGCGCAGACGGAAATGTTACCGAGATTAATTTAGGAACGGTAAAAGTTCAGAATTTTGATAAAACAATTACAACAATTCCGACGTATGCCTTGGTTTCAGATTCGTTTCGTAATTATCGCGGTATGCAAAATGCTGGTGGACGCCGCATTAAACGTTCGATAAATATTAAAATGAATTCGATTCGATTTTTGACAGAAGAAGAAATTGAAGAATTAAAAAAAATCCGCATGTTACACGATTTTATTGTGGATAGAACGAATGAAATCAATCAATATAATGTATCGAATAAAGTTGATCCAACGATTTTGGCGAATGGAAGACGAATGACAAATATTGGTCTTTTTCGACAATATATCAAGACATATACCTATAATAGTCCAAAAATTAGAACAGATTTGATGTTCGAGGTTCGGCAACTTCAACCAACCGAACACGGTTTGCCAATTGAGTTATTTATGTTTACAAATACAACGGTTTGGAACGAATATGAAGTGATTATGGCTGATATTTTCGATCATATTATTGCGGTTGTTCCATATTTCCATTTAGAAATTTTCGAGTTACCTTCTTCGGATGATATGCGTGTCATTGCTGAAGCATTGAGAAGAAATAATTAACAAAGAAGTTGAACATTATTGTTCAGCTTCTTTGTTTTCGCTCGGTTTTTCCATCAAATTAACCATCAAATTTTTTAGTTTTTGATACATAAAAGAAGTTAATAAGATTAAAATTCCTAAAACAATAAAAGATATTATTCTGAAAATATTGCTCATTTCCCAAACATCTACGAAATATAATTTTAGAATAATCAATCCAAATAATATAATTCCAACAATAGGAAAACCTTTCAATTGTTTTCTTAATCCGAAATAAATCAATACAAATCCTAAAACTGCCCAAATAATTGGTAATAATATCATTCGGAAAATATCGGCTTGATGCGAGAAATTAGAAGAGCTTTCGTCAAGTGTTATCAACATAAAACCATTGTATTTCTCGAAACTAATCACATAAACCAAGACAAGCATGCTGATGATTTGTTTTGCTTTGGAGCTTTGGAAATCGCTACTTTTCACAACTAAATAAATAATATAAGCGGTTGGAATGAGATAACTCAAATAAAGAAAATAACTACCGATGTTATAATTTGTTTTGTTTGGTAATAATGGAATTTCGGCAAACATTGGTAAAAATAGAATGCAAAAAGCCGCAGAAATTTGTAAAACAAATTGCAAGGTATTTCCTAAATTTAGTTTTTCGCGTAGCGTTAAAATAAAAGCAATAAAGAATAATGTATAAATCAATACATAACTTACAATCATCATAAAGTTGAAATAAGGTTCGATCTGATAAATTAATTCGAACAAAATTCCTGTGTACATCAATAAAAGTGATGTTGATATGAAGATAAATTTGGAATGATTGAGCTTAAAACCTAAAAATTGTTCTTCGGTTTTGAAATCTTTCATCAAATATATATTTGCAATAGAACAAATCAATGCAATAAAACTTGTGATAAAAACATGGTTAAAAATTACGGCTAAATGTTTTTTAGTATCGATATAATCAAACCAACTAGCGCATAAAGCAATCAATAAAAATGGAAACATCGCAATGAAAAAGATTTTGAAAATGTTTTCTTTACTTTTTTTCCAAAGAAACAGTAACAAGGTTGATTCAATCGCGAAACAAATCGAAACGACATTTACTTTAAATTGTATTGCAATTGCAGTTGTGATAAGCGCAATGCTCAAACCGATTAAGGTATTTTGTAATAAATTATTTTTAGGTGTTTTGTAGATGTATAATGCACCGAAAGCGGTTATCAATCCAAATAAGAAAGCTATTAAACCATTGTTATTTCCAACAATAAAATAATAAACTGAAGAAATTAAAACGGTTGATAAAATGGTATTGAAAATAAGTAAAAGGCAATTCCAAGCCGAAAATTCTCCTTTTTTGACGTAGTTAATTAAACTTGTAATAGTGAAAATAACGTAAAGCAAGCCAAAGAAAAGATATTGCGTTGAGGTTTTAGAATTGTCGATCCATGCGATACTATATATAAAGGTAAAGCCAAATGCGATAAACGAAATAACTTGCCAATCTTTTCGCCAAGCCATGTACAGCATACTCAAGTTTAGAATCGTTAAATAACCAAACAGAAATACAAAATTGCTTTCGCCTGTACTAATCATCAATGGAGCGATAAAACCACCAATAATCGAAAAAATGGCTAAAACTTGTCGATTATATAACATTGCCATCACGATAGAAAAAATAGTCACAATTGTTAATAACCCAAAAGTGGTATTTTGAGAAAGTAAATGATATTCTCGGAAGGCAATGGTTAAGGTGAAATATAAAACGGTTAATCCGCCACCAATTAAAATGGAAGAAAAGATTTCAAAATTTTTCCGAATAAAATGAGCAATTCCAATAATTCCTAAACCAACTCCAATTCCAATCATCACGCGAAAAGTTTCGTTAATCCAATTTTGATCAATTGCATATTTTACGAAGTAAGCAATTCCTAGAACTAAGGTTACAATTCCGAAAATCGTCAAGAAATTGTCTTTGATAAATGCAATTGCGCTGTTGAGATTTTTATCAAAACTGATTTCAGTTGTTTGTTTTGGTGGAATTTTGTCAAAAATACCTTTTGGCATTTCAACTTTATGATAGGAAACAACTTCTGGTTGAGGTTCAATTTTTTTCTCTTCAACTATTTTTGGTTGCTCAACAATTGGTTTTGATTCAGTTTTAATTTCTTTCGCATCCAATTGCTCTTGCAAATATTTTAGCTTAGTTTCTTGATAATCAAGTTGTTTTTTTAGTTGCGAAACTTTGTTGAACAAAATCACAATCAATACGAATATAATAATGGCAATTAAAAATTCCATAAAGTATTTTTTAGGTAAATTGAAGTTAAGCTTTTTTTCAGAAAGCCTAAAATTTTGTTTCATACATACCAAAATCATTCTGTTTTCGTTATTCTACAAAATCTTTATTTTTGCTAAATGTTTAAAAAGCTAAGTACATTATTGTTTATCGCGCTATCGACTTCGATTTTTGCGCAAGATGGAACGCGTGTTTACGAGTTTTTGAACATTACAACTTCTCCACGTCAAGCGGCTTTGGGAGGAAATGCAGCAACTTCGTGGGATGCTGATTCCAATTCTGCTTTATGGAATCCAGCGTTGATGAATCGAGAAATGCATGGTCAATTCGGAATCAATTACGTCAATTATATTGCGGATGTAGATTTTGGAACATTTTCGACGGTTTATGAAACCGATAAAGAAAACTTTATTTCTGTTCATGGTCAATATGTTGATTACGGAAAATTAATTGGAACTGACGAAAATGGAAATGTGACAGGAAATTTCAAAGCAAATGATGCTGCAATTACAGTTGGTTATGCACGTGTTTTGGGCGATTATTGGACAGTTGGAGCAAATTTAAAATACATTAATTCTACAATCGAATCATATAAATCCTCAGCAATTGCTGGAGATGTAGGTCTTTCGTACCACGATTTTGATAAAAATATCAATGTTTCGTTGGTTGTGCGTAATATCGGTCAACAAATTCAAACGTATAATGGCAAAAAAGAAGATATGCCAACGCAAGTTAATTTGGGAATTTCGCATCGATTGGAGCATGTTCCGTTAGAATTTACGTTTTCTTTGCACGATTTACAGAAGTTTGATATTTCTCAACCTTATAATAAAAACGGACAGGAAGTTTCTGCTGGAAGAAAAATGATTGATCATATTTCGGTTGGAGCAGAGCTATTTCCAGAATCTGACTTTAATATGCGTTTAGGATATAATTTCAAACGTGGAAATGAATTAGCAGCCGAAGGAATTCGTTCTCTATCTGGCTTAACGTATGGTTTTGGAATCCGTATAAATGCTTTTCGATTTGAGTTTAGTCATGCGAATTACCACAAATCTGGAGGTTCTAATCACTTTGGTTTAATTCTCAATTTAGACCGAATTATTCAAGGCCGAGATTATTGGAGAAGTAATCCTTGGTTATAAAAACTTTTCAAACAACTATAAAATCTTATCTTTGTCTTCAATTCTATATAGATGAAAGAAAATTTAATTATTGCAATCGACGGATATTCTTCTACAGGAAAAAGTTCGATGTCAAAAATTATTGCAAAAAATCTTGGTTATACACATATTGATAGTGGTGCAATGTATCGTGCTGTGACTTTGTATGCGTTTAAACATCAGTATATTGTCGATAATAAAATTGATGAACATGCATTAATAACCAATTTATCTGATATCAAGATAGAATTTAAACAAGATAGTATAACTCAAAAGAATCTTAGCTTTTTGAATGGTGAAAATGTAGAAGCTGATATTCGTACGATGGAAGTTTCTAAAATGGTTAGTCCAATTTCTGAGATTCCTGCTGTTCGCGATTATTGTGTATCGCTTCAACAGCAAATGGGAAAAAAAGGAGGTATTGTGATGGATGGTCGCGATATTGGAACAACAGTTTTTCCTAATGCAGATATCAAAATTTTTGTCACCGCTTCACCAGAAGTTCGTGCGCAACGTCGCTTTTTAGAATATCAACAACAAGGGAAAAATATTTCTTTGGATGAGGTGTTGAAAAATGTGAACGAAAGAGATTATATCGATTCTCATCGCGCATATTCTCCACTTCGTAAAGCTGATGACGCAATAGAAGTCGATAATTCGAACATGAATTTAGAAGAAACGGTGAATAAAGTGATGGAGATTATTAATTCTAAAAAATAGAATCCTCTGTTGCGGTTGTAAATTCTTCCAAAAATTTCATTCCTCGATAGGAGTTTCCTTTTAAGTTTAATTTAGGGCTCCAAACTGAAACAATGTAATATTTGGGCATAATTGCAACAATTCCTCCGCCAACACCACTTTTTCCTGGTAATCCAACTCGAAAAGCAAATTCGCCAGATTCATCATAGAAACCGCAAGTTTGCATAATAGCGTTGATTCTTTTTGTTTGACTAATGTTGAAAACTTGATAATCATCAAACAAGTTTTTTCCTTTATTGGCCAAAAAAGAAAAAGTTTTACTCAATTCCATACACGACATTTCAATCGAGCAGATATAAACATACAAATCTAGAACTTCGTCAGGAGAATTATGAATGTTGCCCAATGATTTGATAAAATTTGTCAAAGCTGCATTACGATAAGCGGTAGAAAATTCACTTTTTGCAATTTTATCAGAATATTGAATAGAATAATTACCAGAAACCTTTTTAATAAAATCCAAAAAATATGCTTTCGGATCATCACAAATATCAATTAAGATGTCGCAAACCACTAAAGCACCTGAATTAATAAATGGATTTCTAGGAATTCCTTTGTCAGTTTCTAATTGCAACAATGAATTAAAAGGCGTTCCCGAAGGTTCTACATCAACTCTTTCCCATATTTTCTCGCCAATTTCTCTATAAACTAAAGCCAAAAGCAACACTTTTGAAATACTTTGAATCGAGAATTTTTCTTCACAATCACCAAATCCAAATTGAAGTTGATCCGTAAACAATAAAGAAACTCCAAATTTCTTGCCGTCTATTTTAGATAATTCTGGTATATAGTTAGCTGTTTCACCTAAATTCTCTTCTTCAATTACTTTTAGGTAAATCTTATTTATTATCTCAAAATATTCTTTTTCTTTCGAAATCATCGCGCATATTATATATATAGTACGAATGTAAATCTTTTTTACACGTTAAACAAAATTAGAAGTTTATTTATTTTTTTAATTAAATGTATCCCGTTTCATGGAATTCCTCCTGAGTAGTTCCTTCAAAAGTATCCATTTTGCTTTT
>NZ_DEVJ01000039.1:0-68180 GCF_002362875.1 Empedobacter sp. UBA3239
ATACAAATGCACTACCGGTAATTGATACTTATTCAAAAATAATTTAATCATAGAATCTAAAGAAAATAAACCTCCTCTATCTATTATTAAAACAAGTATAACTCCGAGCAGCAAAACAAAATATTCTATATCTTCTCCGTTTTTTACCATACCAATTCATATTCCAGTCATTTTTAAAATGAACAAACAAAGCACCTACCATTATGATAAAATTTCCAGCTGCAGCTATTCTTGTTAAAAAACCTAAAAGTAAAGCTAATGCACCAATTGATTGAACCAATATTATTAAAAGTACAATAAAATAAGGTACTTCCATTTCTATAGTGTCTTTAAAATTTTTCCCTGGACACCCCTCATTGCTGAAGAGTTGAGATTACTGTAAATAAGAATTTTAAAGGCGACATACGATTTGCAGACGAGTTTCAATCCATTGAAACAAGCGTAAAAAAGATTAGTGAGCGATAGCGAATCGTTTAAGATTTTTAGGGAGTAAAATGAAGATTGAACGTCAAAAATCGAAGTCTTGTAATGCTTTGCATTCATGAATACCTTAAAAATAATAATAAATCATATGAATAACTTTTGATTACTTTTTGATCAAGACTTCCCCAAAGGGTATATGAATTCATTTGAAAACAATAATAACCCATGAATAAAAAGTAATATACCGAAGCTTATCAAGCTTCTCCTCTTAATCTCAAATGTTTTTTCATCAAGGAAAAAATGAACATATAATTATTAATCAACTTGTAACAATTTTACCTAAGCTCCACAGGAGCTTCTCCTTTTAATTTCAAATTCTTAATCTCAAATGTTTTTGCGTCAAGGTTCCCCAAAGGGCATATGAATTCATTTGAAAACAATAATAACTCATGAATAAAAAATGAATGAAATATAGTTTTGAAAAACGAGAATAATCTTTCTATCACTTTTTTGAGAGCAAAAAAGTAATCAAAAAACTCTTGTCTTTGATTTTCAACGGTCAAAATTGGTTTCAGTCATTGAATGTTTTAAATCATTTGCTCCGCAAACAGTAAAACATCTTAATCATGACTTTCAACTTTTTGACACTCGTTTCCAAATCATATGACATTTTTATAATACTTTTCTATACTTAAATTCACTTATAACAACAAATTTATAGATTATCATTGCTGAAGAGTCGAGATTACTTTTTGATCAAGCAAAAAGTAATATTCCGAAGCTTATAAAGCTTCTCCTTTTAATTTCAAATTCTTGATTTCAAATGTTTTGGATCAGGCCAAAATGAATATATAATCTTTTCTCACCACAATAGAAGCATAGATTTTTGCTACATTCTAAGCTTGATGTAATACGTTTTCTTATAACAGCGAATTTTAGTTAGAATAAAGGTTTTAACAACCATTCAGCATCTCAATAAATTTCTTTTCAATAGAAACATAAAATAATCTCAAAATTAATCTAGTTCAATAATGCCCTACGGGTTATATGTAGTTTTTTAAAAATATTGAAAATAATTGTTGTAAAGCATTTTTTAGTAAGGTATTTTGTACAATCAAAAAATGTTTCTATCTTTGAGATAGCCACAGAAAAGAAATGCAAACAATTAAAGAAAATATTAAACCTTTATTTGTTGGAATGAATAAGCAAACTTCTGCTTTACTTTCCAAAATTGTATTTGCTCAATATTCACACTAGAATATTGCAGATTATTTGTTGACGAATCTCGTCATCTATATCCCTTTTCATCAAAATAACAAACAAAATACGATATGCCACTTTATCATCATTTGGGAGAATTCCCACAAAAGCGACATACGGTATTCCGAAAACCAAATGGAGAATTATATGCAGAAGAATTAGTTTCTACGCATGGATTTTCGAGTACGTATTCCAATGTTTACCACTGTTATCCACCAACTTTGGTAAAAGGGATTAGCGAACCTTATTCGGTAGAGCCAAAAATTGCTCGCGCAAAACATTTAAAGCATACCTCTTTAAAAGGTTTTAAAGTAAAACCTACCAAAGATTATTTAGAATCTCGTGTACCAGTTTTGGTTAACAATGATTTGCATATTTCATTGGCTGCGCCACAAGAATCGATGACTGATTATTTCTTCAAAAATTCGATGGCGGATGAAGTAATTTTTATACACGAAGGTTCTGGAGTTTTAAAAACTGGTTATGGACAAATTGAATTTGAATATGGAGATTATTTAGTGATTCCACGTGGAATTATTTATCAACTTCATTTTAATGATTCTAATAACCGATTGTTTATTACAGAATCATTTAGCCCAGTTGAAACACCTCGTCGTTATCGCAATCATTTTGGACAATTAATGGAACATTCTCCTTTTTGCGAGCGTGATATTAAACGTCCTCAAAATCTTGAAACCAATGATGAACACGGAGATTTCAAGATTATGATCAAAAAAGAAGGATTAATTTATCCTTACGTTTATGGAACTCATCCTTTCGATTTTGTAGGTTGGGATGGTTATCATTATCCATGGGCTTTTTCTATTCATAATTTCGAGCCAATTACAGGGCGTATCCATCAGCCACCACCTGTTCATCAGACTTTCGAAGGAGCAGGTTTTGTGATTTGTAGTTTTGTTCCACGTCTTTTCGATTATCATCCAAATGCGATTCCAGCTCCTTATAACCATAGTAATGTAGATTCTGATGAGATTTTATATTATGTGGATGGAGATTTTATGTCGAGAAAATCGGTTGAGAAAGGACAAATTACATTACATCCAGCAGGAATTCCGCATGGTCCACATCCTGGTACAGTTGAAAAATCGATTGGAGCGAAAGAAACACATGAATTAGCCGTAATGATTGATCCTTTCAGACCATTGATGTTAACTGAACAAGCGTTAGAAATTGAAGATCCAGATTATTATAAATCTTGGCTTTATTAAAAGTTATGAGCTATGAGTTATGAGTTGCACGATTTGTCATCGTGAACTTGTTTCAATATCTCATAAGTTAATTTGAAGAGAAGCTGAAATAAATTCAGCTTGACATGATGTCATTCCGACGTTAGGAGGAATCTCCCCCAAAGTTATCAATAACTGTAAAAATTTAATACTTTTTAGATAATACATAAAAATAAAAACACAATAAAAATGAGTACACAAACATTTGCTGAAAAAATAGCATTAGCACAAGACTTTCTTCCAATTAATGGAACAGATTATATCGAGTTTTATGTTGGTAATGCAAAACAATCTGCACATTATTACAAAACAGCTTTCGGATTTCAAGAAGTTGCATATGCTGGCCCAGAAACAGGAGTGAGAGATAGAGCTTCTTATGTTTTACAACAAGGGAAGATTCGTTTGGTATTAACTTCTGGTTTAAAATCAGATTCTCCAATTTGTCAACATGCAATGAAACATGGTGATGGAGTTAAAATTTTAGCACTTTGGGTGGATGATGCGTACGATGCTTTTGAGCAAACAACAAAACGTGGAGGAAAACCTTATATGGAGCCAACTACGATTACAGATGAGTTTGGAGAAGTAAAAATGTCTGGAATTTATACATATGGCGAAACAATCCATATGTTTATTGAACGTAAAAATTATGAAGGTCCTTTTATGCCAGGTTATGTAAAATCTGAATCAACATATCAACCAACTGATTGTGGTTTATTATATGTGGATCACTGTGTTGGTAATGTGGGTTGGAATCGTATGAACGAGGCGGTTGCTTGGTACCAAGATGTAATGGGATTTGTAAATATTTTATCGTTTGATGATAAACAAATCAATACAGAGTATTCAGCATTAATGTCGAAAGTGATGAGTAACGGAAATGGTTATTCAAAATTCCCTATTAATGAGCCTGCAGAAGGTCAAAAGAAATCTCAAGTCGAAGAATATTTAGATTTTTATGAAGGTGAAGGTGTACAACATATTGCAGTTGCAACTAAGGATATTGTAAAAACTGTGACAGAACTTAAATCTCGTGGAGTTGAGTTTTTATCTGCGCCACCAGAGGCTTATTACGATATGATTCCAGAGCGTGTTGGTGAAATTGATGAGGATATTAAGAAGTTACAAGATTTAGGAATTTTGGTTGATTGTGATGAAGAAGGTTATTTGTTACAAATTTTTACGAAACCAGTCGAAGATCGTCCAACATTATTCTACGAAATTATCGAGCGTCATGGGGCACAATCGTTTGGAGCAGGTAATTTCAAAGCATTGTTCGAAGCCTTAGAAAGAGAGCAAGAACGTCGAGGAAATTTATAAATAGATATTTTTTAAAAGCCATTGGATTATTGCTAATGGCTTTTTTCTTAATCAAATCTTAAGTTTTGTGTAAGGAGGTTTCAAATACATTTGTTCAATAAAATGAATGTGAAAATGAACCAAATTAAAACAAAAACGATAGTCATGAATTGTGTATTACTTTCAATATTTTCGATAAAAGGAAATGCACAAGATACAATTCAGCAAACTAAAACCGATTCTATTCAACTTGATTCTATTCCAAAGCAAACATTTAATCCAGAAGATAAAGTTTATCATTTCAACGCCAAAAAGTTGATTATTCCTGCGACTTTAATTACATACGGAAGTTTGAGTTTGGCAATTCCAGCATTGGATAATTTAAATAAATCTACTCAAAACGAAATTTTAGAAGATAAAACAAAAGGAAATAAATATGATAATTATACACAATATTTACCTGCAGCGGCGGTTTATGGATTGAATTTGGCTGGCGTTCAAGGGAAACATAATTTACGAGATCGTACAATAATTTTTGCAGCTTCTCAAATCATCAATACAGGTTTGGTAATGGGACTAAAGCACGCTGTGCAAGAGGAAAGACCCGATGGTACAAACAATCTTTCTTTTCCTTCTGGACATACGGCAAATGCGTTTTCTACGGCTCAATTTATGTTTCGAGAATACCAAGATTCTAATTTTTGGTTGAGTTTGGCTGGATATCCTTTGGCTGCTTTTACGGGTGTTTATCGTGTTATCAACAATCGTCATTGGGTTGGAGATGTTGTTGCTGGAGCGGGAATTGGTATTCTATCGACGGAATTGGCGTATTGGTTATTTCCTACGATTAACAATTGGTTTTATCCAAAAAATAAAGAATCAAAAGTGGCGACAATGGTTTTTCCTGTTTATCAAAATAATCAAGCTGGAGTTGGTTTGGTGATGAGGTTTTAATAGGTATGAGTTTTGGATAATCTAATAGCTACACTAAAAAAACAAAATTCCAATGAATATTTCAACTAACATTCATTAGTTTTTATAAAAAATGATTATATTCAACGCTCAAAACTGCAAACAAATAAAATGAAGAATATAGAACTAACGATTCCAAAATTGGGAGAAAGTGTTGAGTCTGTACAGTTGGTTCGTTTTACAAAAAACGTTGGTGATTTCATTCATGAGGATGAAGTAATTGCCGAAGTTTCGACGGATAAAGTAGATTCTGATGTGCCTTCTACAACTGCTGGAAAAATTATTGAGTTTAGATTTAATGAAGGAGATGAGATAAAAATAGGAGAAGTTTTCGCTTTAATTGAGCCTTCAGAAACTCAACAACAATCAGCTCAAAAAACTGAAAATGTTGAAGAAAAAAAGATTGAAACTGTTACAACTTTACAAACTATAAATTCAATCGATACAAATCAATTTTTATCACCTTTGGTAAAAAGTATTATCCAAAAAGAAAATCTTCAATCAACAGATATTTCACAAATAAAAGGTTCTGGTCGTGATGGAAGAATTTCGAAAAATGATGTATTAAATTATATTCAAAATAAACCATTTACAACTAATAATTCAAGTAATACTATAAATAAAAATAATATAGTTTCAAGTTCTTCTTATGGAGCGAAAGATGAAATTATTGAGATGGATAAAATGCGTCAATTGATTTCAAAACACATGAAAAAGAGTAAACAAACTTCGCCTCATGTGACGGCTTATGTAGAACCTGATGTTACGAATTTTGTGAAATGGCGCGAAGAAAATAAAGCTGCTTTTGAAGCTAAATACAAACAAAAATTGACATTTACACCGTTAATTGTAGATTGTGTTGTTCGTGCAATTAAAGATTTTCCAATGATTAATGTGTCAGTTGATGAAACTGAGACTAAAATAATCAAACACAATGAGATAAATATTGGAATTGCAACTGCTTTACCAAGTAATAATTTAATTGTTCCTGTCATTCATCAAGCCAATGAATTAAATTTAGAAGGTTTAGCAAAAGGTGTGAATTCAATTGTAGATAAAGCAAGAAATAATAAACTTTCGCCAGATGATGTTCGTGGAGGAACGTTCACAATAAGTAATGTGGGGACTTTTGGTAATTTGATGGGAACGCCAATTATCAATCAACCTGAAGTGGCAATTTTAGCGACTGGCGTGATCAAGAAAAAACCTGCGGTTTTGGAAACTGAATTCGGAGATATTATTGTGGCGAGACAATTTATGTATTTGTCACTTTCGTTTGATCATCGTGTGATAGACGGATCTCTGGGAGGCGTTTTCTTGAAACGAATTTCAGATTACATGGAGAATTGGGATGTTAACACGCAAATTTAATCAGAATGGAAACCACATTATCAACAACAACATTACTTAAACAAGCATACGAATTATTGGTTACTGCAAAATCTTTAACCGAATTATACGAAGAAAATAAAGCTGTAACAAGCAAATATGTACATGCAACAGCGCGTGGACACGAAGCAATTCAAATTGCAACAGGATTACAATTATTACCACAAGATTATTTAAGCGCATATTACCGAGACGATGCCATGTTACTATCAATCGGAATTACTCCTTACGAATTGATGTTGCAATTATTGGCAAAACGCGACGATATTTTTTCTGGAGGAAGAACCTATTATTCTCATCCAAGTTTGCGCCGTGATAATATGCCGAAAATTCCGCATCAAAGTAGTGCAACAGGAATGCAAGCGATTCCAACAACAGGAATTGCGATGGGAATGCAGTACAAAGAATTAGAAGGTCTTTGCAATGATGAAGTAAAACCAATTGCAGTTTGTTCGTTAGGAGATGCGTCTTGTACGGAAGGCGAGGTGGCAGAAGCTTTCCAAATGGCAGCGTTGAAACAATTACCAATTTTATATTTGGTTCAAGATAATGAATGGGATATTTCGGCTTCGGCAGATGAAATTCGTGCACAAGATATCGCTCATTATGCAAAAGGTTTCAATGGTTTGGAAGTTTTTGTGGTTGATGGAACGGATTTCTTAGCTTCTTATGAAACGATTCAACGTGCAATTGAAATTATTCGTACAGAACGTCGTCCGATTTTGGTTCATGCAAAAGTTCCTTTATTGAATCATCATACATCTGGCGTCCGCAAAGAATGGTACAGAGATGATTTAGAGGAAGCACAATCTCGTGATCCTTACGATAAATTAAAACATACTTTATTAAATGAAGGTTTCGATGAAAATGATTTAATCGAAATTGAAAATAAGATAAAAGAACAAGTTCAGGTAGAATATCAAGAAGCATTAAAAGCAGAAAATCCTCGTCCTGAAGATTTATATACGCATGTTTTTGCGTCAACACCGATTAACGAAGAAAAAGGAAATCGTTCACCAGAAGGAAAAGAAAAAACAGTGATGGTAGATTCTGCATTGTTTGCGATTCGTGAATTAATGGCAGAACATCCAGAGGCTTTATTATATGGACAAGATGTAGGGTTGCGTTTAGGTGGAGTTTTTCGTGAAGCGGCAACTTTAGCAAAACAATATGGTAAAAATCGTGTATTTAATACACCAATTCAAGAAGCGTTTATAATCGGATCTACGGTTGGAATGTCTGCAGTAGGCTTAAAACCAATTGTTGAGGTGCAATTTGCCGATTATATTTGGCCAGGATTGAATCAATTGTTTACAGAAGTGGCACGTTCTAATTATTTATCAAACGGTAAATGGCCAGTTTCGATGATTTTACGTGTGCCAATTGGTGCGTACGGAAGTGGAGGTCCTTATCATTCAAGTTCGGTAGAAAGTGTTTTGACGAATATCAAAGGAATTAAAATTGCGTATCCATCTACTGGAGCGGATTTGAAAGGTTTGATGAAAGCAGCTTATTATGATCCAAATCCTGTGGTAATGTTAGAACACAAAGGGTTGTATTGGAGTAAGATAAAAGGAACAGAAGATGCCGCGACTGTTGAGCCAGACGAAGATTATGTATTGCCTTTTGGTAAAGCACTTGAAGTTTTAACGGCTGAATCTTCTCAAAATCATAATTCTGTTACGATTATTACATACGGAATGGGAGTATATTGGGCAAAACAAGCAGCGAAGGATTTTCCTAATCAAGTCGAAATTATCGATTTAAGAACATTAGTTCCGTTAGATGAAGAAACAATCTTTAATAGTGTAAAAAAACACAATCGTTGTATTGTTTTAACAGAAGAAGCGAAGCAAAACTCTTTTGCACAGAGCATTTCAGGCTTAATTAATGAAGAGTGTTTTGAGTACTTAGATGCACCAATTCGTGTGTTAGGAGCGAAAGATATGCCAGCAATTCCTTTAAATTCGACTTTAGAAGCAGAGATGTTACCTAATGCTGAAAAATTAAAAACATTGATTAATGATGTTTTATCTTATTAAAAGACAATAATTAGTATGAATTGTATTTTTTACACTAAAAAAACTAACGTTTGTTAGTTTTTTTAGTTTTTTTGATTAAATTTGTTATTATCAAAAATCAAAATCTGCAAAAATTATGATATTTAATCCCGAGATAGAACAAATGCCAATTGAAAAATTGCGCGTTCTTCAAAACGAAAGACTTCAAAACTTGTTGCAAAAAGTGTATAACAATGTACCTTTTTACAAAGAAGCATTTGATGCAGCTGGAATAAAACCAGAAGACATCAAAGGTGTTGAAGATCTACACAAATTACCTTTTACCAAAAAAACACATTTAAGAGAGAACTATCCGTTCGGATTATTTGCAGAACCAAAGAGCAACGTAATCCGTTTACATTGTTCAAGTGGCACAACAGGAAAACCAACTGTTGTAGGTTATACCAAAAACGACATCGAATTATTTTCAGAAGTAGTAGCGCGTTCTTTAGCAGCTTCTGGATGCGAACCAGGGATGACATTACAAAATGCCTATGGTTATGGTTTGTTTACAGGAGGTTTGGGATTACATTATGGAGCAGAAAAGTTAGGAATGACAGTTGTTCCTATTTCTGGTGGAAATACTGAAAAACAAATCATGTTGTTGAAAGATTTTCAGGCTGATGCGATTTGTGCAACACCATCGTATGCATTAACAGTAGCTGAGGAAATCAAAAAAAGAGGAGAATCGTTAGAAAGCTTAAATCTTAAGTTTGCGATTTTGGGATCAGAACCATGGTCAGAAGCGTTACGTCAAGAAGTTGAAGGAAGTTTGAATATCAAAGCGTCTAATATTTATGGATTGAGCGAAATTATCGGACCTGGTGTATCTAATGAAGATTATGAAGAGCAAGGAACAGGATCTTACATTTGGGAAGATCATTTCTTTCCAGAAATTGTAGACGAGAAAACAGGTGAACCTGTGCCTTACGGACAACCTGGAGTTTTAGTGATTACAACGTTAACAAAAGAAGCTTTACCATTAGTGCGTTATTGGACGGGAGATATCACAACCCTTACGTACGAACATTCTAAGAAAAGAACACATATCAAAATGGGACCAATTATTGGTCGTGCAGATGATATGATGATTATTAGAGGTGTAAATTTCTTTCACACACAAATCGCTGATTTTATTCCAGAATTCCCAGAATTATCACCAAATTATCAAGTAGTTTTAACAAAACCTAAAAATATGGATGCTGTAGAAGTTGGATTTGAAATTAATCCTGACTATTTTGCAAGCCAAGGTTTCACTTGTGATAATTTGAACGACGAATCTAATCATGCATGTTGCAAATTAATCTCTAATATTCACAAAAAAATTAGAGACAATATTGGATTAGGAATGAATGTTAAATTGTACCAAGTTGATGGACTTCCGAAAAGTGAAGGAGGGAAATTAAACCGAATCATCGATAACAGACATTTATAAATATATGCCTAAACAAAGTAAAAAAGAACTGATTATACAAGAAGCTGCCTTAATCTTTAAACAAAAAGGTTATTCGGCAACATCAATGCGTGAACTGGCTGAAAAGGTTGGAATGGAAGCCGCAAGTTTATACAATCATATTCGTTCGAAAGACGAAATTTTAGAAGAGATTTGTTTTAAAGTTGCTAATCAATATGTTTCTCACATTAGCTCGATCGAAGATACAAACGAATCAAATGTTCAGAAATTGAGAGATTTAATTCAATTGCATGTCAGAATGATTATTGATGAGCCAAACGAAGTTTCTGTTGCAAATAATGATTGGAAAAATCTTTCGGATACGAAAAAGGATTTGTATAAAACAATTCGAAAAGGATACGAAAAAAGAATCGCCAATCTTATCAAAGCAGGAATTGCAGCAGGCGAATTTAAAGATTTGAATGTTTCGGTTGCTTTATTTACTTTATTATCATCATTACGTTGGATAGAATTGTGGTACAAACCTGGACGAGATATCTCACCAGAGCAGTTAGAAAATGACTTAATGACACTATTAATTAACGGATTTCAAAAATAATATGGCTATAAATTTTCACCAATTACGCGTTAAAAATGTAAAAAAGGAAACACCAGATTGTGTATCCGTTACATTTGAAGTGCCAGAAGAATTAAACCAAGAATTCAAATTCAAACATGGTCAATATTTAACGTTTAAGAATTTTCACAATAACGAAGAAATTAGACGTTCTTACTCAATTTGTTCAAGTCCTTTGGATAATGAATTAAGAGTTGCTGTAAAGAAAATTGAGGATGGAATTTTCTCGACATTTGTTAACGATACAATCAAAGTTGGCGATGTTCTTGATGTAATGACTCCACAAGGGAATTTCTTTACAGAAGTACACGAAGACAACAAAAAGTTATATGTAGGAATTGTGGCGGGATCTGGAATTACACCAGTACTTTCGATTATCAAAACAGTTCTACAAACAGAACCTAACAGTCAATTTGTGCTGTTATATGGAAACAGAAACAAAGGTTCGATTATTTTTAAAGAAGAAATCGAAGCATTAAAAAATAGATACATGGAACGCATTAGCGTTTACAATATCTTGAGTCGCGAAACGGCTGATGCTGAGATCTTGAGTGGTCGAATTGATAAATCAAAAATTGAATATTTCTTGCAAAATATCATCGATCCAAAAGAAGTAAGCGAAGTTTTCCTTTGTGGACCAGAAGAAATGATTTTAAGCGGTCGTGACGCTTTTGTAGAAGCAGGAGTTGATGCAAAACATTTACATTTCGAATTATTCTATAGTGCATCTGCAGAAGCGAAAAAGGTAGAGCGTCAAAAAGCTGTAAAACAATCAAACGATACAATGAGTAAAGTTACCATTAAATTAGATGCAACAGCTTTACAGCTTGATTTGGGTTACAATGGCGATACAATCTTAGATGCGGCTTTACAAAACGGAGCTGATTTACCTTATGCTTGTAAAGGTGGTGTTTGCGCAACTTGTAAGTGTAAAGTAGAGAAGGGTGAGGTAGAAATGGACATCAACTACTCACTTGAGCCAGATGAATTAGAAAGAGGATTTGTATTAGCGTGTCAAGCGCACCCTCGTTCTGCAGAAGTCGTGGTAGATTTTGATGCCAAATAATCAACTTTAAAAACGTTTAGAAATGAGTGCAAAAGAAATTGATTTTCAAGAAATCTTCGATAATAAGATTGAAAATGAAGTTCGTATCGAACCAAAAGACTGGATGCCAGATGCATACCGTAAAACATTAATCAGACAAATCTCTCAACATGCTCACTCAGAAATTGTTGGGATGTTACCAGAAGCAAACTGGATTACAAGAGCGCCTTCGTTAAATAGAAAGAAAATTTTATTAGCGAAAGTTCAAGACGAAGCTGGTCACGGATTATACTTATACTGTGCAGCTGAAACGTTAGGTGTTTCTCGTATCCAAACTTTAAATGACTTACATTCAGGTAAAGCAAAATATTCATCAATCTTCAATTATCCAACCCTTACTTGGGCAGATATCGGAATGATTGGTTGGTTGGTAGATGGAGCTGCAATTTTGAATCAAGTTCCATTATGTAGAACTTCTTACGGACCTTATGCTCGCGCAATGGTACGTGTTTGTAAAGAAGAATCTTTCCACCAAAGACAAGGTTACGAAGCATTAGTGGTATTATCAAAAGGAACACCAGAACAAAAAGCGATGTTGCAAGATGCAATGAATCGTTGGTGGTGGCCTACATTAATGATGTTTGGTCCAAAAGATGAAGAATCATCAAACTCAGAATTATCAATGAAATGGAGAATTAAACGTTTCTCGAATGACGAATTACGTCAACGTTTCGTGGATATTTCTATTCCTCAAGCCGAATATTTAGGATTAACTATTCCAGATCCAGATCTAAAATTCAATGAAGAAACAGGGCACTATGAATTCGGAGAAATTGATTGGGAAGAATTCTGGAATGTTGTGAAAGGAAACGGTAAATGTAACAAACAACGTTTGGATGCTCGCCGTAACGCACACAACGAAGGAGCTTGGGTTCGTGACGCAGCAACAGCTTACCACGAAAAAAGAAAACAAAGAGAATTAGAAAAAGAACAACGCAAAAATGCATAAAAAGATGGAAAATAGAGATTGGCCTTTATGGGAAGTATTCATTAGAAGTAAACAAGGGTTAGACCACAAACACGTTGGGAGCTTACATGCTGCTGATGCTACAATGGCACTTGAAAATGCACGTGATGTATATACACGTCGTTTAGAAGGTGTAAGTATTTGGGTGGTAGAATCTGCTAATATCCATGCTTCTAATCCTGATGAAGCAGAACAATTTTTTGATCCTGCAGAAGACAAAGTTTACCGTCATCCAACTTTTTATGATGTACCAGAAGAAATTAAAAACATGTAATTTATGACAAGTACAGTTTATCAAAACAATCAAAATTACATCGATTTTATCTTGCATTTAGCGGATACAAATCTAATTTTGGCACAACGTTTATGCGAATGGTGTGGTCATGGTCCAATTTTAGAACAAGACATTGCAATGTCTAATATGGCGTTGGATTTATTAGGTCAAACTTCTAATTATTATAACTATGCGGCTGAAATGATCGGAAATGGAGCAACTGAAGATACGTTAGCAATGTTACGTGAAGAGCGTGAATATAAAAACTTATTGTTGGTTGAATTACCAAACGGACATTTCGGAGACACAGTTGCACGTCAATTCTTTTACGATTCTTACCATGCGTTATTGTTAGAGCAATTTTTGAAAGTAAAAGATCTTAAATTACAAGCCATCGCTGAAAAATCATTGAAAGAGGTAAAATATCACTTAAAATGGTCATCAGAATGGATGATTCGTTTAGGAGATGGAACACAAGAATCTCACGATAAAATTCAGGAAGCTGTAAACAATATTTTACCTTATGTAAAAGAAGCATTTTTATTAGCACCTTACCAAAAAGCTTTAGTTGAAGAAGGATTAATTTCAAGCCCAGAAGAATTTCAAGCAACTTGGTTAGCAAATGTAAAAGCAATTTTAGACGAAGCGACAATTGAAGCTGATGTAGAAAATGCGTTTGTACAAAAAGGAGGTAAAGAAGGTCTTCATACAGAGCATTTAGGATTTATCTTAACAGATTTACAATATTTACAAAGAACTTATCCAGATTCGCAATGGTAACCGAAAAAGAAATTTGGCACTACATGGAGGAAGTCGCTGATCCAGAAATTCCTGTGATTAGTGTAATCGATCTTGGTGTTGTGCGTAAAATTGAATTAATTGACCAAGAAAGTGTCAACGTTACAATTACGCCAACCTATTCTGGATGTCCTGCTATGAGTGCAATTTCAATTTCTGTTCGTTTAAAATTAATCGAAAAAGGATTTAAAAATATCAATGTCATTAATCAGTTGAGCCCTTCGTGGTCAACTGATTGGATGACAGAAGAAGGAAAGCAAAAAATGAAGGCTTATGGAATTGCACCGCCAACCAAAAATCCTTCGTCTGATGCGCTTTTTTCGGATGAACAAAATGTAGAATGTCCACAATGTGGCTCTACAGATACCAGACTTATCAGTCAATTTGGTTCTACGGCCTGCAAAGCTATGTATCAATGCAATAGTTGCCACGAACCATTTGATTATTTCAAATGTCATCACTAAAAAATTATGGAAAATTCAACATCAATCCTATACACACAAGAGGGAGGAATTGCTACGATTACGTTGAATCGTCCTTCTGTTTTTAACAGTTTTAATCAGGAAATGATTAAAGCTCTTCAACATCACTTGGATGTTGCAGCTCAAGATGTTTCTGTTCGTGCAGTGGTTTTAACTGGAACGGGAAAAGCATTCTGCGCTGGTCAAGATTTAGGCGAAGTTTTAGAAGAAATAGAAATCGACTTCAATAAAATCGTTCAGGAAAATTATAATCCATTGGTTCTTAAAATTAGAAACATGGACAAACCAGTTGTTGCTGCTGTAAACGGTGTTGCTGCCGGTGCGGGAGCAAATTTAGCTTTGGCTTGTGACATTGTTGTCGCGAAAGAATCGACAAATTTCATTCAGGCTTTTTCTAAAATTGGTTTAATCCCAGATTGTGGAGGAACTTATTTCTTACCTCGTTTAATTGGACTTCAAAAAGCAACTGCTTTAATGATGCTTGCAGATAAAGTTTCGGCGGCTCAAGCAAAAGAAATCGGAATGATTTATGAGTTTTTTGCTGATGATATTTTCGATGCTGAAGTTGCAAAGATTGCTGATAAATTAGCGAATCTTCCAACAAAAGGTTTGGCTTATACAAAGAAGTTATTGAATCAAACATTTAATAATTCAATCGAAGAACAATTAATTCAAGAAGGATTATTTCAAGCTAAATCAGGGAATACATCAGATTATCAAGAAGGTGTAGACGCATTTATCGAGAAAAGAAATCCTGTTTTTAAAGGCGAGTAAGAAATGAAAAAAATAGGAATTATTGGTGGTGGAGCAATGGGGTCTGGAATTGCGCAAGTTTTTGCTCAATATGGTCATCCAGTTGTTTTATATGACACAAATAAAGAAGCTTTAGATCGTTCAAAACAAAACTTAGCGAAGACTTTCGAGAAGTTAGTGGCGAAAGAAAAATATACTGCTGAAAAAGCACAAGAAATTCAAAACAATATCGAATATGCAGATAGTTTAAGTGCTTTTGCATCCATCGATTTGATGATTGAAGCAATTATTGAAAACTTAGATATTAAAAAATCAGTTTTCAAACAAGTGGAAGAAATCGTTTCTGACGAATGTATTTTAGCGTCAAACACTTCTTCATTATCAATCGCATCAATTGCATCTGCTTGTTCTAAACCAGAACGTGTAATTGGAATCCACTTTTTCAACCCTGCACCATTAATGGCTTTGGTAGAAATTATTCCAGCCGTACAAACACGCGAAGGATTAGCAGACGAAGTAAAAGCATTGATTCAATCTGTTGGTAAATTACCAGTCATCACAAAAGATACTCCTGGATTTATAGTAAATCGTGTGGCTCGTCCATTCTACAGCGAATCAATTCGTTTATTAGAAGAAGGAGTTGCAGATGCAGAAACAATAGACTTTGCGATGACTTCTGTTGGAGGTTTCCGTATGGGACCCTTCGAATTAATGGATTTTATTGGTCATGATGTGAATTATCGTGTAACCGAATCGGTTTTCGAATCATTCTTTTATGATCCAAGATTTAAACCATCTTTTTCTCAAAAACGTTTATTCGAAGCTGGATTTTACGGTCGTAAATCTGGTCGTGGATTTTACAATTATGCAGAAGGAGTGGAGAAAAAAGCACCATCTCAAGATCAAGCATTATTAGAAAAAATCTACAAACGCGTTTTAGTGATGTTAATCAATGAAGCAGCTGATGCTTTATTTTTAAACATTGCAAACCGTGAGGATTTAGATACAGCGATGACAAAAGGGGTTAATTACCCTAAAGGACTATTGAAATGGGCGGATGAATATGGTCTTGAAAATGTACAAAACGATTTAGATGAATTGTACAATTATTACCACGAAGACCGTTACCGTTTAAGTCCAATTATTAGAAATTTCGTCAAAGAGAACAAAACATTCTACTAAAAAATATCAAAACATGGAATCACAAAAGTTATTAAATGCAATGCTTGACCACGATAAATTTAGTGAATGGTTAGGTTTAGAAGTAATTGAAGTAAGAGAAGGATATGCAAAATTACAAGCAGCAATTCGTCCAGAAATGATGAACGGAGTGGGGTCTGTTCACGGAGGCGTTACGTTTGCGATGGCAGATTCTGCATTTGCTTTTTCGTGCAATATGTACAATAATATCTCAGTTGCTTTAGATGTTCATATTTCATTTACGAAAGCTGGACGCAATGGAGATGTTTTTACAATCGAATCGCAAGAGATTTCTTCAACAAAAAGAACAGGTATTTACGATATCAAAGTTACAAATCAAAACAACGAATTAATTGCTTTATTTAAAGGAACTTGCTTTAGAACAGGTAAACCTTTAATTGAAGAATAAATTTTATAAATTGCCTAAAGCATAAAGTTTTAGGCATAAAGCTTTAAAACAATGAACCAAACATATATTATAGATGGAGTTAGAACTCCAATTGGTAAATTAAAAGGTGGATTATCTGCTGTTCGTCCAGATGATATGGGGGCAATGGTAATCGCCGAATTATTAAAAAGAAATCCATCAATTGATCCTGCTGCATTCTACGATGTAATTTTAGGGAATGCAAATCAAGCAGGAGAGGATAACCGTAATATAGCTCGTATGTCGGCTTTATTATCTGGATTACCTTACACAGTTCCAGGTGAAACAGTGAATCGTTTATGTGCTTCTGGCTTATCAGCTGCAATTGCAGCATCGAGAGCAATTCAGGTTGGTGATGCACAATTAATGATTTCTGGTGGAGCAGAATCGATGACACGTGCACCTTTAGTAATTTCTAAATCGGCTTCTCCATTTGGTGGTGATGCACAAATTTATGACTCAACTTTTGGTTGGCGTTTTATTAACCCAAAAATGAAAGAAATGTGGGGAGTTGATGGAATGGGTAATACAGCTGAAAATTTAGCAGAGCGTGATAATATTTCGCGTGATGATCAAGATTTATTTGCGGTTTGGTCTCAACAAAAAACGGCTGCTGCGCAAGCGAATGGACGTTTAGCGAAAGAGATTGTTCCTGTTGTTATTCCACAACGTAAAGGTGATGCTATTTTTTTTGATATAGATGAATTCCCAAAGAATAATACAACAATGGAGATTTTATCAAAGTTACGCCCAGCTTTCAAAGCAGATGGAACGGTAACTGCGGGTAATGCTTCTGGGCTTAATGATGGTGCGGCAGCGAATATTTTAGCTTCTGAACAAGCGATTAAAGATTTTGGTTTAGCACCAATGGCACGTATTGTTTCTTCTGGTGTTGCAGGTGTTGAGCCTCGCATTATGGGAATTGGACCAGTGAATGCAACTAAAATTGCATTAGAAAAAGCTGGTTTAACAATGAATGATATTGATGTAATTGAATTAAATGAGGCATTTGCAGCGCAATCTTTAGCATGTACGCGTGCATTAGGTTTAGTAGATAACGATTCTCGTATCAATCCAAATGGTGGAGCTATCGCTTTAGGTCATCCACTTGGAATGTCAGGAGCGCGTATCTTAAATTCTGCGGCTTACGAATTACAAGCAACAGGAAAACGTTATGCATTGGTTACAATGTGTATCGGTTTAGGACAAGGTTACGCTGTAATTATTGAAAGAGCATAAAAAATAGATTCTAGTATTGAGAAGTTAGATATTAGATTTTAGTGATGTTGAACTTGTTTCAGTATCACATTAACTTAATGAGATTCTGAAATAAACACAGAGTGACAATTAAATAAAATCTCATTACTCAATACTACTATCTCAAATCTACAAATTATGATTTACGAATTCAAAGGATATAAACCCGTTGTTCATCCAACAGCATTTATTCATCCGCAAGCTGTAGTGACAGGAAATGTGATTATTGGGAAAGATGTTTACATTGGTCCAGGTTGTGCGTTACGTGGTGATTGGGGACAAATTATTATCGAAGATAATTGCAATGTACAAGAAAATTGTACGATTCATATGTTTCCAGGAACAACAGTTCAATTAAAAGAAAAAGCGCATATCGGTCACGGCGCAATTATTCACGGCGCAATAATTGGTCGTAATTGTATGGTTGGGATGAATGCAGTTGTTATGGATAATGTTGTGGTAGAAGACGAATGTATTGTTGGTGCTTTAGCTTTTGTAAAGGCTGATACACATATTCCGACTAGAAGTGTAGTGGTTGGAAATCCTGCAAAAATCGTAAAACAAGTTTCGGATCAAATGATCGAATGGAAAGATCAAGGTACTCAACAATATATGCAATTACCAAGTGATTGTCATGATAGTTTAAAACCTTGTGAACCATTAACAGAAGTTCCAGATTATTATTACGAGTCAATGGCTTCGAATTATAAAACGTGGAATGAAAGTAAGTAAAACGATTTTTGAAATTCGAATTCCGTAAACGTATTAAAAACACAAACAACATAAAAATGGCTAAACAATTAGAAAATTATGCTTTAGGACAATGGACAAAAGGTTCGTCTGAAGGGCAAATGTTATATAACGCCATCAATGGCGAAGAAATAGGAACTGCATCATCAGCTGGATTAGATTTCGGTGCGATGATGGATTATGCACGTACAGTTGGTGGACCAGTTTTACGTAAAATGACGTTCCAAGAAAGAGGTTTAATGTTGAAAAAATTAGCCTTATACTTAATGGATCGTAAAGAAGAATTTTACACAGTATCTTGGGCAACAGGTGCAACACGTGCAGATTCTTGGGTTGATATTGAAGGAGGAATTGGAAACTTATTTGCCAATGCATCTTTACGACGTCAATTCGGAGATCAACCATTTTATGTTGAAGGAGAAACGCATAAAATCTCTAAAAACGGAACATTCTTAGGTACACATATTTTAACACCAAAACGAGGTGTTGCAATACATATCAATGCATTCAACTTTCCAGTTTGGGGAATGTTAGAAAAAGTTGCGGTTAATTTATTGGCTGGAGTTCCAGCTATTGTAAAACCTGCGACAATTACATCTTTCTTAACGGAAACTGTTGTTCGCGCAATCATCGAATCTGGAATTTTACCTGACGGTGCTTTACAATTAATCACAGGTTCAGCAAACGGAATTTTAGATAATGTAGAGTCAGAAGATGTTGTGACATTTACAGGTTCTGCTTGGACAGGACAAATGTTAAAAGCACATCCAAGAATTACTTCAGAAGGTGTTCCATTCAACTTAGAAGCAGATTCTTTAAATGCTTGTGTTTTAGGAGAAGATGTACAAGTTGGCTCACCAGAATTTGATATTTTCATTAAAGAGGTTACACGTGAAATAACAACTAAAGCAGGACAAAAATGTACAGCGGTTCGTCGTGCATTGGTGCCAGCTCATTTGGTTGAGGATGTTCAAATTGCTTTAGGACAACGTTTAGCAACGACTACAATTGGAGATCCAAATGTGGAAGGTGTTCGTATGGGAGCTTTAGCGGGAGCAGCGCAAGTAAAAGAAGTTCGTGAGAAAGTAGAAGAATTAGCTAAAACACAAGAAATTATTTTTGGAAACTTAGATAATTTCGAAGTAAAAGGTGCTGATAAAAACAAAGGTTCTTTCATTTCTCCAATTTTATTCTTCAACAACGATCCATTCAATAAAACGGACGTTCACAATATCGAAGCTTTTGGACCAGTTTCTACGATTATTCCTTACAATGGAACTGCCGAAGCAATTGAGTTAGTGCGTATGGGGAAAGGATCGTTAGTGTGTTCTATTGTTACTGCTGATAATGATATTGCGACTGAATTCGTATTAAATGCAGGTTCATTACATGGGCGTATTGTTATTTTAGATGCTGAATGTATCAAAGAATCGACAGGTCACGGATCACCACTTCCTTTATTAGTTCACGGAGGTCCAGGTCGTGCAGGAGGAGGAGAAGAAATGGGAGGAAAACGTGGTGTATTACACTATATGCAACGTACAGCAATCCAAGGTTCTCCAAATAAATTGACGGCAGTTACGCAACAATATCAATACGGAGCAGATTATATTGAAGAAGATAAACATCCATTTGCGAAGCATTTCGAAGAAGTAAAAGTTGGTGATACATTAATCACAGCAAAACATACGATTCAACAATCAGATATTAATGCATTTGCAGCTTTATCTGGTGATAATTTCTATGCACACGTTGACGCAACTTCTTTAGAAGGAACTATTTTTGAGCGTAATGTTGCTCACGGGTACTATTTATTGTCTAAAGCGGCAGGTTTATTTGTTTTAGCGAAAAAAGGTCCAGTTTTATTAAACTATGGTTTAGATGAATGTCGTTTTGTGAAGCCTGTATATCCAGGTTCTACAATTGGAGTGCGTTTTACGTGTAAAGAAAAAATCGATCAAGAGAAAAAAGATGAAAACGATGTGGCAAAAGGAATTGTTCGTTGGTTAGTTGATATTTACGACGAAACGGGAGAAACAGTTGGTATTGCAACAATTTTAACAATGGTTAAAAAATTAAATCAAGATTAATTTATTTAGATAATGTGATAATTCGTTAATTAGCTAATAATTTTCAAATTATCTCATTAACATATATTCAAATTAGAAATGAAAGCTTACGTAAAATCAGATATACAAAACGGAATTGGTACAATTGAATTCTTTCATCCACAAAGTAATTCAATGCCAGGTTCTCAATTAAGAAACTTAGCATCTGAAATCGAGAAATTAGGAAACGATGACGAAGTAAAAGTTATTGTTTTGAGAAGTGCTGGAGACAGAACATTCTGTGCTGGTGCATCTTTTGACGAATTAATTTCAATCAAAGATCGTGAAACTGGTCTAGAATTTTTCTCTGGATTTGCATACGTTATTAATGCGATTAGAAAAGCAACAAAATTCGTTTTAGCACGTATTCAAGGTAAAGCAGTTGGTGGTGGCGTTGGAATTGCATCGGCAGCAGATTATACTTTTGCAACAGAATTTGCGTCTGTAAAGTTATCAGAATTGGCTGTAGGTATCGGACCTTTTGTTGTTGGACCAGCAGTTGAACGTAAAGTTGGAAATTCTGCTTTTACACAAATGGCGATTAATGCAACTGAATTCCAAACAGCAGAATGGGCAAAAGAAAAAGGTTTATACGCAGATGTTTTTGAAACTATTGAGGAAATGGATGCTTCTATCAATTCTTTAGCTACTAAGTTAGCTAACTCTAATCCAGAAGCAATGAAACATTTGAAACGTGTTGCGTGGGAAGGAACAGAAAATTGGGATGAGTTATTAATCGAGCGTGCAAAAATTTCGGGTGAATTAGTTTTATCAGAATTTACGATTAACGCGATTAACAAATTCAAAGCAAAATAAGAATACAATATAGTTTATAAAAAAATCCACTTCATTTGAAGTGGATTTTTTATCTTAAAATAATTTAGATTTTGCAATTGTTGTTTTTAAATTTGCAGTATGGGAGTAGCTGAATTATTATTAAAACGTAAACAAGAATTAATCGAAAAGAACAAAACAGAAGGTTTAGCTTTTCGAGAAGAATATAAATTAAAAGAAGGTGTAACCGAAACTGATAGTGGATTATTGTATGAAGTAATCACATTGGGAGAAGGAGTGAAACCAATTTTGTCCGATACCGTTTTATGCCATTATCATGGAACAAATATCAATGGAGAAGTTTTTGATAGTTCGGCTCTACGCAAGAAACCTGCAGCTTTTCCTTTGGAAAATGTAATAAAAGGTTGGGCAGAAGGAGTACAATTAATGCCTATCGGAAGCAAATTTAGGTTCGTTGTAAAACCAGAAATTGGTTACAAAGACCGAGAAATTTCGAAAGAATTAGGTCCTTACTCTACTATGATTTTTGAAGTAGAGTTGATGGGGATTTTATAAAATATTAAAAAATAAAACCATTTCTAATGAAGTGGTTTTGTTTTTTAATATTTTCTCTATTTTTTCAATATTTCATCAAAAAATTCTTTCGAATCGTTATCAAACGTAGGTTTTTGTAACAATAATTGAGAAATTTTTACAATTTTATCAAAATCTTGTTGTGTAAAATATTCACCAAAATGTTCGTTGCAAAAATCACCAACATTTCCTAAAACGATATTCACTTCATCTTCGCTCAACTCACCTTTTTGTTTCCAACGTTCACGGAACAAACTTGCTGCTAAATAAGAAGAAATATCAATCAAATCATCAATCGAAATGTTAGATCCGTTTTTCAATTTTGCCATAATCAACGTATCCATATCGCGATAAATCACTTCTCGTATTGTCAAATCTTTATTTTCCATTCTTTGTATTCTTTCGCAAAATTAGAGATTAAAATTTGGTTCTACCTGAAATTTCATCAATTCTTTCGTTTTTGGATGTGTAAATTCCAAAGATTCTGCATGTAAATGTAAACGATTTGCTTTTTTTCCATATAAATCATCGCCAATAATTGGCGCATTTAGTCCCAAACGATGCGAAGCATGCATGCGCAATTGATGTGTACGACCAGTAATTGGATAAAAATAGACAAGCGTTTTATTGCTTTTTCTTGTAATGACTTCATATTTCGTTTGTGCCTTTTTTCCATGTTCATAACAAACCATTTGTCGCGGTCTATCGTCCAAATCGACACGCAAAGGCAAATCTATAAAACCATAATCGCGCTCAATATTTCCATCTAAAAGTGCAATGTAGCGTTTCTGAACTTTACGTTTAATGAATTGTTGTTGAAGAAGTTTATGACTTTCTTTATTTAACGCCAAAACAAGAATTCCAGAAGTTGACATATCCAAACGATGAACAATAATTGGACCTGTTGCCAATGGAAATTGATGTTTAATTCTAAGATAAACCGAATCTTTAATTTCAATTCCAGGAACCGAAAGAAACTCTTCTGGTTTATTGATAACAACCAGATCATCATCTTGATATAAAATTTCTAATTCTTCAACGGTAGAATTTTGCTTCAACAATAAGTTTTCATTCAGTTCAATTCCTTGCAACATATGTCCCAAAATAGGCTCACATTTTCCTGTACAAGCTGGATAAAATTGACCATGTTTTCTAACTTCAGACTTTGGCGAATCTCCCCACCAAAACTCAGCCATACAAATTGGTTCTAAATCATTTTGAAACGCATATTGCAATAATTTGGGTGCAGCACATTCTCCAGCAGCAGCTGGAGGTTGTTGAAAAACAGTGTTCGAAAAAATCTCTAATAATCCTTTTTCTTGCTTAAACTTATTCAAGAACTGATATTGATTAAATAATTGATTTTGAAGCGAATTAGATTTTGTTTTTCGTTCTTCTTTTAATGAATTGATTTCAGTCTCAAAAACATTTATTTTGTTTAATAAAAACTGTTTTTCAGCATCAAGTTTTTCACTCAAAACTCTGAATTCGTATTTATCGCGTAAACTTTGTTTGACTAAATCTTCTTCAAAACTCTGAAGTTCTTCTTGAGATAAAGTTGGAGAAATTGTTTCGCGTTGAAATTTTCGGTTTTTTTTATTTGATTTTAAAAGTTGTTTTCCTTCTTCAATTTTTAATTTAGAATTGATTTCAAATTGAATAAAATCTTCTTTAAGTTGTAGATAGTTTTGATTATTCTCTAATGATTCTAAAATACGATTGATTTCATTCAAACGTTCTTCTTGTTCTAAGAAAAAACCATTTTTATTCAACATATCAAAAACAGGTGGAACAAAAAGTTTGTGCTGATTAGTATTAGCTAATTTCCCCGAAACAGCTGCTAAATATCCGACTTCATTTTTTTTATTTCGAACAACTAAAACTCCAAACATTTTACCAATTGGAGTAGAAGATAGATCATTTTCTAAACCAAAATTATGTTCAAAATCGGTTTGAGTTTCCAAGTATTCTTTTAGCTCTTTACACGCTTGCTTCGCAATTTCAGTTGGTTCATAATAAAATGGATAATCAAACTTTTCGGGAAGTTCGTATGTTGTAATTGGTTGTTTAAAATATTGAAAATAACTGGACATTTGTTTCTTTAAAATCGATGCAAAGATACAGTTTAAGGTATAAATTTAGAAAAGAATAGTTTTAAAATACCAAAAAAAAGCTTGATTAATCAAGCTCTTTTTTTAATCGTCTATCGTATCTTTTTTGATGACTTTTGTATTGTTTGGCACTTTTCCGTATAAAAAGTCGAGGTATATTTTACTGTAAGAATTAAATAATTGGAGTAATTTGAAATAATTTACATCATTCAATTCTATTTTAGATTCTGTATTCGTTAATGCATTATCAATGAAATCTCTGATTTTGAATTTCGGAATTTTTAAATCATTTGTAAAATAATCTTCACCAAAATAATTCTTAATTTTTGTAATTTTATCGTATTTATCTTCATAATCAAGCAATGCTTTTCGTTGTTTTGCTTTACCAGAAAAAACATCATAAATACGCCCAATGTCCAATCTCGTCAACGTAATATCTCCACTTAAAAATCCAGCTTTCAACGAAGATGTATCTTTTATAGGTTTGATATCAGGATTAACACCAAGACTTTTATAAAGTTTTGTTACAACATCAGCTTTTTTTCCATTTTTGACATCTTTTTCAAGAATTCCTGTCAATTTTTGACCAATATATGCGGTATTCAATTGAATTGTCTGCACAGCTAAATGCACTACAATTGTTTGTTTATTGAATAAATTTGGTCTTAATATAATTAGTCGATTTTCGTACCAATCAGATTGTATTTTTAACGTGTCATTTACTTTTGCTTGAATAAGAAAAGTTCCTGTAAAATTAGAAATTGTTGTATGATTTGTCCTCAGATTTGTAACGTAAACTCCTTCTGCTGTATCGTCAGAATCGTCAATGATAATGTTTCCTTGAACCCATTTTTCTTGTGCAAAAATAAAATTCGACAACAGCAATATTAGAATGGTAAATAGTGATTTCAATTGTTCGTGATTATACGTTTAATTATTTGTACGAAGATAAGT
The DNA here is from genome assembly GCF_002362875.1 of Empedobacter sp. UBA3239. Taxonomy (NCBI): domain Bacteria; kingdom Pseudomonadati; phylum Bacteroidota; class Flavobacteriia; order Flavobacteriales; family Weeksellaceae; genus Empedobacter; species Empedobacter sp. UBA3239. The sequence goes on from NZ_DEVJ01000039.1 coordinate 25,235, forward strand.
CTTAATAAATTAGCATCAATTTTGTTAAAGTTTATTGGCTAAATTTTAAAAATCTATTAAGAATTATTGATTTTTGTTTTGATTTAATTCATTCAAATAATCTTTCGCATAAGATTCTAAATCAATCATTATCGTACCAAATTGTCTGCTCAAAACTTTTTCTTGAAGCGGATAACGCGCATTAACATAATATAAAAATTCTTCTATTTTATATTCAGGAATTTGTAATTGATTTGTATAAAAATCTGTAGGATAATAATGTTTAACTTCTTGAACGAGAGAAAGTTTTGTTTCGTAATTACGTACACGACGTTGCTCACGATAAAATCCATTCATATGACCAATTAATCGAACAGGATTTAAAACATCCATTGGTTTGAACTTCGCAATATCTCTTTTAGGTTCCAAATCTCGTAAACGTTGATCAAGACCCATTTTGTCGTACAAATCTGTTTTATTATCCTTGTGATATTTAGGTTGTAAAGGACCTTTACCAATTGTAGCACCGCTTAATTCAATCGTTTCAATATCCAAATGTGCTTGTAAAAAACCTTTGTTGTAAATGTTTTGATTGACTACAATTTTTCTTGGAATCAAAAAATCTGCTTCAAACAAAATCGTGTCACCAACATTTGCTTGAATAGAATAATAGCCTGAAGGACTTGTATATGTCTTACTTTCTGACGTCAGATTTTCTATACGAGCACCAGAAACTGAGGAAATATAATCGTTTCCCTCGTCTACAACCACAGAACCAGTAATCAACTTATTTTGCGCAAAGCTGATGAATGGAAAGATAAATAGCGTGTATGTTAACCAATATCGCATGTAAGATTTAACCTTTTATTTTTTGTTTCATTTTCGACCAACGATAATTTCGGATAAATTTCTCTTGATCTCGATTTACCATTTTTTTTGTACCATTAATTTTAGCTTCAAAAAAACCTTTCAAATAATACAAAATAAATGTTGGTTTCTTTTTACGTAAAGCCAATTTTGTGCCAGCAATTAATGTAATCCAAAATCCATAACCTAGTGAATAATAAGCTGCACCTTGTTTGTAAAGCGCCGATTTATTGTAACTCGCACCAGTTGGTTTTAGATGTTTGATGTGTAAAGATTCGTCTGTAACAACTTTCCAACCATAATATTTGCACAACAATTCGTCCACTGTATCCCAACCCATATGGGCTCTCAATCCTCCAAATTTTTCGTAACAATTTTTTCGATAAGCTTTAAATGCACCACGAATATGGTCTTTATCTGTCAGATTTTCAAGAATCCATTTTCCGTCTTTGTCAATATAAGCAAAACCACCAACCATTGCAATATCATCATCTTGATTAAAATGAGTTAAAATAGTCTCAAAATAATTGAACGGAATATCTAAATCAGCATCCAATTTAACAATAATATCATAATTAGGATCAATGATTTCATATCCTTTTAAGAAAGCTTGTATCACTTTGCTTCCTGGTTGATGTTCACCTTTTGATAAGATATTCCTTAATTTGATAAACGGATATTTAGCTGTAAATTCTTCTACAATTTGTTGCGTTTTATCGGTTGAATGATCGTTTACAACAATCACTTCATGCGGCAAAACAGTTTGATTAACGAGAGAATTTAGCGTAATCGCAATAAAATCTTCTTCGTTATGTGCAGGTATAACAATAGAGTATTTAGTAAGAAAAGTCTTTTTTTCGTTCTGCGTAGACAGCATAATATCTTGGTGTAATTCTTCTTAATAAGGGTCTTATTCCCAGTTTGTTTGATGGATGCGTCCATTTGTGACGATGTATCACATTCCATCCAGCTTTTTCCATTAACATGTCAAATTGCCAATCTTCAAATTCGTGATAATGTACATCTCGCACATCATTTTGATTACGATAAGCAGGCGAAAACCACAAACGCATCGGAATTGAAGCTAATAATTTATCTCCAGGCAAATTTCGTAGCACTTCCATTGGATTCACCAAATGTTCTAAAATTTCTAAAGCTGTTACAAAGTTAGCATCATAATTTTGCAAATCCTTATAATAATAGTCCAAATCGTCGCCATTTGTATTTTTTACATCAAAACCATTTTCCAACATCACATCTGTAAAAGGATTTTTGATTCCTAAATCAAGAATTTTATCAATAGGTTGAGCAAATTGTTTCAGCAAAGCTAAGGTTTCATTGTATCTTTTTTGTGGATATACTTTGTACATTGTGTTAGTTGTTTTTCGGATGATAAATTTAATCATCTATTTTAATATTGCTCGTTTCTATTTTAAATTTTTTTATTGCAAATTTGCCAGATGAAAACGATTGGATATTATCGATTACGAAATAAAAATAAAGTAGAAGGTTTTGCGAAGGAGATAGATGGAGTAACCTATTTTAAAGGTTATAACGAGTTTTCTTGGCACGAAAATGCTTTACAATTTGATACCATAGATATTGGAATAGATCTATTGGATAAACGAAATCGAAGATTATTTACCAATGATATTGTGTTGTATAAAGTCTCTAAAAAACCATTCTTGCGTACAGGTTTTGTCGTTTACGAACCAAAATTGAAAGTATTTGGAATCGTAGATCAACAAAGTTTTCATTTTACTCCTTTCTATGTTGAAGGTTTGTGTTTATTCGATCATGATAAATTAGAAGTAATTTCTCATTTATTTACGAAGAAAGAGGTTTCTAAGTAATTTTAACGAGATTTTTCCATTAATTAAATTTGAAAGAAAGCAAAATTGACTGTACATTTGGATCGTGAAACTATGGGCAACTAAAATTTTAATTTTTTTTTATATAACGACTTCAACTCAATTTTGTCAGTTATATAAATTTCCAGTGTTTATTTCTCATTTTATTGAACATGATAAAGGAGGAGATTTTTTGGATGAAATGAAAACTTTTTTAGTTCATCATTATGGAGGACATGAGGTTGATGCGGATTGGGAAACTGACCAAAAATTACCTTTCATGAAAGTTGAGTTTGCTCATATCGACTTTTTTTTCTCTCCTATAAAACTCTTTGATGTTTTACACTTAGATAAAGAAATTTCTACCACTTCAATCAAAATATTTGATGAAGATTTTTTACATACTTATTATTTAGATTCTATCTGGCAACCGCCAAAACAAGCGTGATTTTTTTTAGATTTATGATAGATTGATTCTTTCAATTTATCCAATTTCAGCTATTTACAACTTGTATTTAGCACATTTTTAATCTATACAATTTTACGATGTTAAATAAAATTATTGATTTTTCAATCAAGAATAAATTTATCGTGGGTTTGTTTACTGTCGCGTTGTTGATATTTGGAATTTACGACGCAACAAAATTACCCATCGATGCACAGCCTGATATCACATCGAATCAGGTACAAATTATCACCGTTGCGCCTTCTTTTAGTGCAGAAGATATTGAGCGTTTGGTGACTTTCCCTATCGAACAAGCCAATTCTAATATTGGTGGAATTTCGGAAATTCGAAGTTTTTCACGTTTTGGTTTATCTTTAGTTACCATCGTTTTTGATGATGAAACAGATGTTTATTGGGCAAGACAACAAGTTAGTGAGCGACTATTACAAGTTCAGAACGATATTCCAGAAGGAATTGGTGAACCACAACTTGGTCCAATTTCTACAGGTTTAGGTGAAATTTATCAATATGTCGTTCGACCTGCTGAAGGTTATGAAGACCAATATGATGAAACAGAATTAAGAACCATTCAAGATTGGATTGTACGTCGACAACTTTTAGGGGTTCCTGGCGTAGCTGATGTCAGTAGTTTTGGAGGAAAACTAAAACAATATGAAATCGCAATTAATCCACAACGATTGCAATCGTTTAACCTAACCATCAATGATTTGTTTGATGCATTAAGTGAGAACAATCAAAATACAGGAGGAGCTTATATTGAAAAAGGCCCTACTTCATTGTTCATTCGTTCTGAAGGTTTAATAGGTAAAATAGAAGATATCGAAAATATCTTAGTGAAACGTTCTCAAAGCGGAACACCTATTTTACTGAAAGATGTAGCGGATGTTAAAACTGGTTTTGCAACACGATATGGCGCAATGACATATAACGATACCGGAGAAGTTTCTGGTGCAGTTGTTATGATGTTGAAAGGTGCAAATAGTAATGAAGTTGTCAAAAATGTACAAGAACGTATCGAAGAAATTAAAAAAACGTTACCTGAAGGTGTGATAGTTGAACCTTTCTTGGATCGCAAAAAAATGGTTGATAATACTATTCGAACTGTAGAAACCAACTTACTTGAAGGTGCTTTAATCGTTGTTTTTATTTTAGTTATCTTCTTAGGAAATTTACGTGCCGGATTCATTGTTGCTTCTGTCATTCCTTTGTCATTGTTGTTCGCTATAATCATGATGAACATCTTTGGCGTTGGAGGAAATTTAATGAGTTTAGGAGCATTAGACTTCGGATTAATTGTCGATGGAGCAGTTATTATTGTTGAAGCCGCTATGCATCAGTTAGCACACAACAAAAAATTTGGGTTGAAGAATAAATTAATGCAAACTGAAATGGATCAAACAGTTGGTTCTTCTGCTAAAAAAATGGTGAATTCGGCTGTTTTTGGTCAAATTATTATTCTAATCGTTTATTTACCAATTTTTACTTTACAAGGAATCGAAGGGAAAATGTTTAGACCAATGGCGCAAACTGTGGCTTTTGCTTTAATCGGAGCGTTTATTCTTTCGTTGACTTATGTTCCAATGATGACCAGTTTATTCTTAAGTAAAAAGAAGAAAGTAAAACCAAATCTTTCGGATCGTATAATGGCAAAAGTTGAAGTTTTTCATCAAAAATATTTAATGAAAGCATTACGCGTTCGAAACCTTATTTTAGTTGTTGTTTTTTCGCTTTTTGCAATTGCAATCTTTGTCATGTCTCGTTTAGGTGGTGAATTTATTCCAGCTTTAGAAGAAGGCGATTTTGCTGTTGAAGCACGAGTTTTACCTGGAAGTAATCTTTCGACAACCAAAGAATATACAACCAAAGCTGCTAAAATCTTAAAAGATGAATTTCCTGAAGTTGAAATGGTAGTAACCAAAATTGGTAGTGGTGAAATTCCTACTGACCCTATGCCAATGGATACAGGTGATATGATTGTTGTTCTTAAACCGAAAAAAGAATGGACTTCTGCAACAACTTTCCCTGAATTATCAGACAAAATGAGCAAAGCTTTAGAAAATATTCCAGGGCTTTCTACTGGTTTTCAATTCCCTGTTCAGATGCGTTTCAATGAGTTAATGACTGGTGCGCGTCAAGATGTTGTCGTAAAAATATTTGGTGAAAACTTGGATAGTTTATCGAGTAATGCTGCCAAATTAGGAAAAATAATTAATACGGTTGAAGGTGCACAAGATTTGTATATCGAACCAATTAATGGAATCCCACAGGTAGTAATCGAGTTTGATCGAGGGTTATTAGCACAATATGGACTGACTGTTGGTGAAGCAAATCGAATTATCAATATGGCTTTTGCTGGACAATCCACAGGAATGGTTTTCGAAGGTGAAAAACGTTTTGATTTAGTTGTTCGTTTGGCAGAAGAAAAACGCACCAATATAGACGACATTCGAAATCTATTGATACCTACTGCTTCTGGAGTACAAATCCCTTTGAATCAACTGGCAAAAGTAGATTATAAAAATACGCCAAATCAAATTCAGCGCGAAGATGCAAAACGTAGAATTGTTGTTGGATTTAACGTAAAAGGACGCGATGTAGAAAGTGTTGTTCAAGAATTACAACAAAAAGTTGATGAAAAAATCAAATTTCCTACAGGTTATTATGCAACCTACGGTGGGGCTTTCGAAAACTTAAATCATGCCAAAGCGCGTTTAGGTATCGCCGTTCCTATTGCATTAATCCTAATTTTTATATTATTATACTTTGCATTCAAATCAGTTAAAGAAAGTTTATTAATTTATACAGCTATACCACTATCCTCTATTGGTGGAATACTATTCTTAGCTGCGCGAGATATGCCTTTTAGTATTAGTGCTGGAGTTGGATTTATAGCCCTTTTTGGAATTGCCGTTCTAAACGGAATTGTATTAATATCAGAATACAATCGTCTACGTGATAACGGAATTAAAAATACAACTCGAATTGTAATTATGGGAACACGAACTCGTCTTCGTCCCGTTCTAATGACAGCTGCCGTAGCCTCTTTAGGTTTCTTACCAATGGCTCTTAGTAATGGTTCGGGCGCAGAAGTGCAACGTCCATTAGCAACTGTTGTTATTGGAGGATTAATGGGCGCGACTTTCCTTACTTTATTTGTTTTACCAATTTTATATGTTATGTTCGAAAATATTCATTTTAAAAAGAAATCAACTCGTCATAAATCATTTCCTACAGCTATTTTATTAGTTTTAGTTTTGTTTGGAGCAACTGCCAATGCGCAAGAGCGTATGAGTTTTGATGAGGTTGTTAAATTAGCTGACGCGAATAACCTCGAAATTAAACAAGCAGAATTGAATACTGTTTATCATGAGAAAAATGTATTTGCCAATCGTTCACTTTCACCTTTAGATATAGCTGCGGAATTTGGACAAGTGAATTCGGGTGAATTTGATAACAAGTTTACTATTTCGCAATCGTTTCAATTTCCTGTGGTTTTTAAACGCCAAAAAGCTTTGAACGAACAAATGATCAGTACTTCTAAAGCAAATGAACAATTAACAAAAGTTGAAGTTAAACAACGATTAGCCAATTTGTATGTCAATATGCAAAATACAGAATATCAACAAGATTTATTGAAAGAAAATGAATTGATTTACCAAGAGTTTTTGAAGAAAGCAAATTTACGTTTGAAGAAAGGTGAATCAAACAGAAGTGAGGTTTCAACAGCTATTATTCAGTTGAAATCGATTCAAAATCAATTGAGATTAGTTGAGAATGAATTAGAAAATGAATCAAGACAAATTCAATTTTTAACCAATTCATCATTCAAAATTTATCCAACAAAAGATGGTGTAAATTGGAATGAAATTGCAGGATTATCTGTTTCAGATGCACATCCAATGTTAAAATTAGCTGAAGAAAATATTCAGACTTCTACTTTAGAAACTGAAATAGAAAAATCAAAGAAAATTCCAGTTTTAACAGTTGGATATTCAAATCAAAGCTTTTCTGATTTGGACAAAAATCGATACAATTCTTTTCAAGTAGGAGTTGGCTTACCTTTGTTTAATAGAGGAATTAATTCGTCAATCGAAGCCTCAAAAGTTAAAACTGATCTTGCAAGACAAGCGTATACTTTACAACAATCGAAGTTGCAACAAGACTTTGATGTATTAAAAAATAAAGTAAATGCTTACGAAGAAATGGTAGGGGATTTTGAACAATCTCAACTTCCTGCTGCGAATGATTTACAAAAAACAATTAATCGTCAATTACTAGAAGGAGAGATTAATTTTTTGGATTGGGTGATTTTGAATAATCAAATCATCGAAGTGAAAACAAAGTTTTTAGAAGCAAAGAATTTACGTAATCAGGCTTATGCCGCAATGACTTTTTATACTGCACAATAATATGAAAAAATATATCTTAATGCTTTGTACATCTTTTGTTGTGATGAGTTGTAACAAAGAAGAAACAAAACCCGAAGTAGAGCAAAAATCAACTATTTCTACCTCAATTTTAAAGTTGACAGATGCTCAATTAAAGAATTTTGAAATTGATACAACCTCTTTACGTCATCAGAATTTACCTACAACTATTCGGCTAAATGCAAAGACGGCTGTAACCCCAGAAAATACTATTTCTATCACCAATGCTTTTGGTGGTTATGTGAAAAGAATTACATTAATTCCAGGAAATTATGTGAATAAAGGACAAGTTTTGGTAGTTTTAGAAGATCCGCAGTATATTCAAATGCAGGAAGATTATCTCACAACAAAAGCTTTGTTAGAGCAGGCTAGTGCAGATTATGTTCGTCAAAAGGATTTGAATGCAGAGCAAGCGGCAAGTGACAAAGTGATGCAACAAGCGAAAGCAACACGTCAATCGTTGATGGTAAAGAAAAGTTCCTTGGAACAGAAACTAAGATTAATGAATATCAATCCTTCCTCAGTTTCGTTGAGTAATATTCGACGTACCATCAATGTTTATGCACCGATTAGCGGAATGGTGAGTCAGGTTTTTGCGAATACAGGACAATATATTTCGCCAGCAGATGCAATGTTAGAAATTATTAATCCAGATCGTTCTTTGTTGAATGTAAAAGTATTTGAAAAGGATCTGAGTAACATTCAGATTGGTCAATTTTTGAAAGCTTATACCAATGCAAAACCAGATCAAAAGTTAGATGCGCAAATCACCTCAATTTCAAATCAAGTGAATGAAGATGGAACGGTTGATGTTTTTGCACGAATTACGAATGCGAATGGAACGCGATTAACAGCGAATATGTATTTCAATATCGAATTGCAAGTGAATTCGCTTGACGCGAATGTTTTACCAGAAGAAGCTGTAATTCAGTTTGAAGGAAAAGATTATGTGTTCGAAAGACAAACTAAAAATCAGTTTCGATTAGTTCCTGTAAAAATAGGAGGTTCTGCGAATAAAATGATTGAAATAAAATCTCCTCAAAATTCAGGAAAAGTCTATGTTTCGAAAGGAGCATATTATCTTTTGACTGCGATGAAAAATAGTGGAGAAAGTGAGTAAACTTCGAATTATTGAATATAAAAAACGAGCAATAAATTGCTCGTTTTTTATTTAATTTTCTTATTTTTTAATTAAAATCCAATTAGAAAATTTGCTATATTCATCTCATCTTGATAAATTCATTAATTTTGAAAAAATGGAAAGTATATGCAAATTTTAGTAATCGAAGATGATAAGCGAATAAGCGAATAAGTGATTTTTTAATCAAAGGATTAGAAGAAAATGGACATTTGGTTAGGCTTTGTAAAGATGCGGAAACTGTTTTAGATAAATTTCTTACGATTCAGTTTGATTTGATTATTTGTGATATTATGTTGCCAAAAATGGATGGAATTTAGCTTTTCAAACAATTCGTTAAAAAAATATTCGCTCCAATTTTGATATTTAGTGCATTATATACAGTTCAACATAAAGTTTCGGCTTTTGATTATGGTACAGATGATTACATTACAAAACCATTTCATTTCGACGAATTGTTATCGGGAATCAAAGTTTTAAAGCTTGGTAATCAGTTTAGTTCAAAAAAAAATCTGAAAATAAATTGATTTTGATGACTTACAAATTTTTAAATGCAGTTTAGGGAATAAAATTTGATATTCACACCAATGTTTTGGATGTTTACATTTCGAATTCGCATAATAAAATCGAGAAAAATTGTACGAAATATATCCATAGACTAAAAGGTGTTGGTCATCTGTTTAATGTCTAACTTATGAAATTATAACACCGATTAGCGCTTTATTCAGTCATTATTTTGATTGTTTGTTCAGGTAAAGAGTATATTTTACAAGAAAATGATGTTAGTTATACAATAGAAATCCCACAAGCAGCTAAGCTCAATAATCCTTATTTATAAAATTTTTAGACCGTCTTTATTCATCATTGAGATGGTTTTTTATAATCTTTCATTCATGAAAATTACAATTGTAGATGACGAATTATTGGCGGTTACTTATCTAAAGAATCTTTTAGAGAAACAGTCTATTATAGATGTTTCTTCCATTACAATTTTGCGTACTACAAAGAAAGCAAGGCTTTTTTTAAAGAAAATTCGGTTGATCTTATTTTTATGGATATTGATTTGGGAGATGGAAAAAGTTTCGAAATGTTTCAAGAAGTTGAGATACTAACGCCAATTATTTTTATCACAGCTTATGATGAACATGCTATGAAGGTATTCAATCATTTTACGATAGATTATATTCTTAAACCGTTTGAAGTAGAGGGATTGAGGAATTGCATGTTGCTTTGCAAAAATTTAAAACGATTCGTACAAGCTTCGTTATTTTACCAACTTTACAATCTATTGCAGTTTTAGAGAATTCTCCGTCCGATATTATGTATCGTTTTTTAGTGACAAATGGTAATAAATTACGCTCAGTTGAAGAACATGAAATTGATTATTTTTTTGCTTCGGGAAAACATCTTTTTATAAAAACGAAAGATGAGCTAACCTGTATTTATGATGACACAATAAAGGATATTATAAATAAATTGGATGAGACTATTTTCTTCAAAATCAATCGAAAGTTTATTGTTCACATTGATGCAATTACTGAAATAATAAAACATTCAAGTCAAAAAATTGAAATTCATCTTTAACCAAAATCAGAAGCTGAACAAGCTATTTTTATCAGCAAAACGCAGATTTATAGTTAGATGGATTGGATGAATCGATAAAAAAATCTCACATTTGTGAGATTTTAAAATATTATTTGATCGAAAAATTAATTACAACCACTCATCATCATCTTCTGAATCTTCTAATTCAGCATCGATGAATTGAATATAAAATGCAACAATTTCTCCTTTTTCATTGTATCCAAAGTAAGCGGGATAAATTCCTTCACCAAAACCAGCTTGAAAAATTGGCGATTTGAATTCTGTATTTGGAATTGTCCAATTGATCCAATCTCCTTCTTCTGATTGATATTTCGGATTATTTTTAGCGTTTTCTACAAATAATGCATTGAAATAATCATCATATAAATTTACATCACCTTTACTTTCGAATTCATCAATAAACTTTACAAAAGAATCTTTTGCTTCTGCATCAACAATTGTTGCTAAACCACTTTCAATAGAAAAACCAAAATATTCTCCTTCTTGTAATTCGTCAATCAACTCAATTCCTTTCATTGCTTCTTCATAACGAACAGGTTTTTCGTTTGTAAAAGCAACTTTGATACAACCAATCAAATTCTCAACATCACCATCGTCTTCAAATTTTACGATGCTTGCAGTTACAGGAAAATTACCTTTTGGCGTTTCAAGGAAATAAGGATCTTTGTCCATTGATAAATATTCACCCAAAGGATCATTTACAAAGATTTTACCTGATGGTAAAGAAACTTCTCCCATTTCGATTTGGTCGATTTCTACACCTCCAATTTCTTTATCTGTAAAATATTTTTCTAAATCATTAGGAGCTAAAGTGAATTCTCTTTTAGATTCCCAAGTTTTTAACCATTCTGCTGTTGGTTGCATAAATTATTGTTTTTAAGTGGTACAAAATTACATTAAATAATGAGACTAGCTTAACTTTTATATGTTAGTGAAAAATTAAATTATCTTAATTTTTTTCTCAACTCGTTCTTATCAATATCATATTCTAAATGCATGATCGAAATTAAATCATCTTCAGAAAGTAAATTGTTTTTGTAATATTGAATTAAAAATGATTCGATTTTAGAAAATTCATTTAATGATTTTTGTAAAAAATAAGCTTCAACAAATTGATTATCTTTTGTTTTTAATGTAATTAAATTACTAATTCCGTGCGAACCTTCTGGGTTTTCGAACTCACCAAATTCTTTTACAGCTTTTCCTTTGTAATCTTCATTATCAATGACAATAGAAAATAAATCGTTGATTGAAAAAGTTTGATCCTTTACAGAAATTGTATCTTTTGTAAATGTCAATTTTCCATCAAAATTACCTTTCAATTCTGTAGTAGGTCTTTTAAAATAACCATTCCAATAAGCAACAGCAGTAGCTAAAAGCCCAATAAAAATGTAATAATACGTTTGATTTTTAAAAACTTTCAGCTCCAAAAACACAAAACTAATTACAGTAACGGCGAGAAATGATAAGATTACTTTCGCAATTTGTTTATTATTTTTTTTAGGTTTTTCTGGTACAAAAATTTCAAAACTATAACTATCCATGTGCTATTTCTTTACGAACTCTACTTAAACTTTCGGGTGTGATGCCTAAATATGAGGCGATCATCCATTGTGGTATGCGAGAAAGTTGGTTGGGATAAAGACGCATAAATTCTAAATAACGAGTCTTTGCAGATGCACCAAGTAATAAATTAATACGATCTTGTAAACTGCGCACATGATTTTGAATTAATTTATTTTGAGCAGCTAAATAATTTGGATTTAATCGAGTGATTAGATTATTTAATTTTTCATTCAATAAAATAACGGTAGAATCTTCTATTGCTTGAATATAAAACTTTGATTGTTGCTTACAAAAAGCACTATTTCTATCACTTACAATCCAATTTTCTGTTCCGAATTGTAAAACATGTTCTTTTCCGTTTTCATCTATTGTATAAGAACGAATAACACCAGATTCAACAAAAAAATAATCTTCGGAATATTCACCAGGTTCTAAAATAAATTCATTCTTTTTGATGTGTTTTACTACCAAAAATTTTTCAATTTCTACCCATTGTTCTTCTGTGAGATCAATAATATTTGATAAATGTTTTTTATAATTTTCCATATGTATAGGAATGTGCAACAAATTTAAGAGAAATTAATCAATAAAATTGTATCAATATTTGTTACAATTGAAAATTTTGTACTAAATTTGTCCCATCGATTTAGAGAAATGAATAATTTAAAATTTGCAACGGCGATTCATATTTTAGTTTTGACTGAAAAATTTAAAGGACAATTAATTACTTCTGATTTTATTGCTGGAAGTATTAATGTGAACCCTGTTGTGGTTCGTCGTGAAATAAAATTCTTGAAAGAAGCAGGTTTTATCGATTCGAAAAAAGGTAAAGAAGGAGGAATTTATTTAGTTAAAAATTCTGCTGATATTTTGTTAGGTGATGTGTATAAAATTGTCAATCAAGAAAATGTTTTTGGACGAATGAATCATACCAATCCAGAATGTCCAGTTGGTAAACAAATGAATGACAATCTTGAAAGATTATTTGATAATGCTGAATCAGATTTAATTAAATCGTTAAATCATAAAACTTTAAAACAATTTTCTGATGAATTTCAGTAAAATTTTTTATCTTTAAATGTAACAAAATTAATTACAATATAAAATTAAATAAAATGAGAGTAGCAGTAATTGGAGCAACAGGTTTTGTAGGCTCACATATCGTAGAAGAATTGGTAAATAGAAATCAATCTATCAAAGCATTTGCACGAAATACTGACAAGGTTTTAGATAGTAAAAATGTAGCAAAAGTGGCGTTAGATGTAAACGATGTGCAAGCTTTGGCAACAGATTTGAAAGGTGCTGATGTGGTTGTAAGTGCTTTTAATGCTGGTTGGACGAATCCAAATATTTATGAAGATTATTTGAAAGGCGCAAAAGCTATTGAAGAAGCAACTAAATTAGCAGGCGTAAAACGTTTGATTGTTATTGGTGGTGCGGGAAGTTTGTATGTGAATGATCAAAAAGAATTACAAATTGTAGACGCGCCAGATTTTCCTGAGCAAATAAAACAAGGTGCTTTGGCTGCGAGAGATTATTATAATATCTTGAAACAAGATAATGAGTTGGATTGGACAATGTTTTCTCCAGCGCCAGAAATGCATCAAGGTACTTCTGGAGAGCGAAAAGGAACATATCGTTTAGGAAATGATGTACCAGTTTTCAATGCAGAAGGACGTAGTATTTTGTCTGTGGAAGATGTTGCAGTGGTGATTGCAGATGAAATAGAAAATGCCAATCATATAAAAATCAGATTTACAGCAGCTTATTAAGAAGTTTGAATAAATTTACAATAAAATTATTTTTATAGGACAATTTTTTGTTTTTGGTACGGTTTGTGAAAAACAGATAGCAAATACAAGAATAATGAAATTGTCAATCGCAATAGGATGTTTAATCCTAAGTTTAGGATTTGTTCTAATATGCTCTTTTCTAAATCTTGGTGTATTTTTTAATCAACTGCTTGGAGTAGTTTTTCTGTTCTGTAGTTTGTTTATGGGATATTTAGGTTTTGTCAATTTATTTGACTACCTAAATCATTCAAGATTATTAAATAAAGGAGTAAAAGTAAAAGCACATATTATTGAAATAAAAAGAGGTTTATTAGGAGAAAATCATTTGCCAGACTATATAGTTGAAGTTTTTTATAAACATCCAAATACTGAAAAAATTTATTATACAGAATTTGAATATTTTGGAGATGTTAACGCAAGTGAGAATCTAAAAAAAGGAAAAGAGGTTGATATTTTAATCGATCCTCAAAATCCAGAAAATATATATTATAAAAATATAATTTAAAAAAGGCTGTTTATTTGTTAGAACAGCCTTTATTATTTTTATTAGGATAAAAACTATTGTTTGATATACGTTTTATTTCCGTTATCGTTGATATAGTATTTTCCACCTTTTGGTCCTACATAAACTTTGTGTCCATTGTAAGTCCCTGCCGTAGTTGTTTTAGCTACATTCGTTTTTGTTTCTTTTTTTTCTGAAGCTACTTTTTTATCATTGACTGTTTTAGCAGTTGCATCAGTTTTCTTAGTTGTAGTTGCTTTTACATCCTTTTTTGTTTCTGTTACTTTTTTATCAGTTGTAGCCTTTGTTTTTGCAATTTCTGTTTTAGCAGTCTTAGTTGGAATTTTAGTTTGAGCAAATCCTACAGTAGATCTAGTAAATGCAAATAAGCTAAGCGCGATAGCTGTTTTTTTTAATTAAATTCATTGTAATTTGGTTTTGAATTGTTATTTATATTCAGTTAAAATTTCTATTCAATATTAAATAAATTATCCACCAAAACAACCAAAATAAACTTAAGATTAGCTTAAGAATAATTATTTCAAATGATCCAATAACATTTCTGCTGTAGCTGGGTTTGTTGCTAATGGAATATTGTGTACATCGCACAGTCTCAGTAACATATTTACGTCGGGTTCGTGCGGATGTTTCCCCATTGGATCTCTAAAAAAGAAAACCATATCTGTTTTTCCTTCCACAACACGAGCGGCAATTTGTGCGTCACCACCAAGAGGACCAGATAGATAGCGTGTAACTTTCAAGCCAGTTTGCTCCGCATATTTTCCTGTCGTTCCAGTTGCGATAAATGTGATATTATTTTTATTTAAAGCTTCTTTATGTTTCATTAAAAAATTGACCATTTCAGCTTTTTTTCCATCATGAGCGATCAATGCTATTTCCATATATTTTTTCTATTTAATCTAAAATCTTACTTTTGTACAAAGTTAGCAGAACAATCTTAAATAACGAGTTGTTTTAAGAATTATAAATAGTATACGACTATGAAATTTAATTTATTAACAGTAAAAGAAATTGTAAAATTAACGGCTGATGCTGTTCAAATTTCGTTTGATGTTCCTGAGGAATTACACGAAGAATACAATTTTTTACCTGGACAATATATCACTCTTAATATTAATGGAGAACGAAGAGATTATTCTTTGTGTGAATCTCCTAATGATAAAAAATGGAGCATTGGGGTTAAATCTCAACCAAATGGAAAGATTTCTTCTTATTTAGCAAATGAACTAAAAGTTGGTGATCAATTGGAAGTTTCTACACCAAGTGGACGTTTTACAATTCCAACAAAACCAAACGAAAAACGTACGTTATTAGCTTTTACGGCGGGTAGTGGAATCACGCCAATTATGAGTATGTTAGAGTTTACTTTGCAGACTGAAGAATGGGTAAATTTTCATATTTTTTATGTAAATAGAGATGAAAACTCAATCATGTTCAAAGAGCGTTTGACAGAATTGAAACAAAAATATCCAAACAATGTTTTTATTCATCATTTCTATACGCGTCAAGATCAAGAGAATTTTATTTACAACGGACGAATTGATGAGAAGAAGTTTGATTTAATTTTGAATCAAATTATTGATATCAATGAAGTCGATGAAGCAATGGTTTGTGGACCAGAAGAAATGATTTTGACTTTAGCGAAGAAAATCAATGAAGCGGGAATTATCGAGAAACATATTCATTTCGAAATGTTTAATCCTTCAGTGAAAACAGAAGATATTTTTACAAAACATGACGAAGGACCTCAAACGGTTCAAGTTACTGTAACACTTGATGGAGAAACTTCTGAAGTGACTTGGGATAGAGGAAAAAATTTGATTGATACAATGTTAGACGCTGGTATTGATGCGCCTTATTCATGTAAAGGTGGTGTCTGTTCGTCTTGTATGTGTAAGATAACAGAAGGCGAGGTGCATATTGGAGACAACTATGTATTAACAGATTCTGACTATGAAGAAGGAATGACGTTAGCGTGTATTTCTCGTCCAAAAACAGCTACTTTAGCAATTGATTTTGACGAAGTTTAAGAACAAAAAATATCTAATAAAAAAAGACGGAAATTATAAATTTTCGTCTTTTTATTTTATGATAATTTAATTTTCTTCATCAAACATTTCTTTGAATGAGACAAATTCTCTTCCAGGAAGAATCAAATTTAAAGCAACTCCAATTATAGAAGCTAAAGCCATTCCTTCTAAAGAAAATAAATCTCCAATGTGAATTGCTGCCCCACCAATTCCGATGATAAGAATAACAGATGAAATTATTAAGTTTCGTTTAATCTTAAAATCAACTTTATTTTCGATTAACATTCTCAAACCGCTTGAAGCAATAATTCCGAATAATAAAATAGAAACGCCGCCCATAACAGGTGTTGGAATTGTACTTAATAATGCTGAAACTTTACCACAAAATCCAAATAAAATAGCAAAACATGCTGCTCCAATAAATACATAAATGCTAAAAGCTTTTGTAATGGCTAAAACACCAATATTCTCGCCATACGTTGTGTTTGGAGGTCCACCTAAACAAGCTGCAATCATTGTTGCAATACCATCTCCTAACATCGATTTATCAAGACCTGGATCTTCGATTAAGTCTTTGTTCACGACTTTACTCAAAACTAATTGATGTCCGATATGTTCTGCGATTGGTACAATTGCGACCGGAATCATTAAGAAAATAACATACCAAGACAAAGTTGGTGTGTAATCTACAAAAGGAATGGTAAAATCTGGAATCATAAACCATTTAGCTTCTATAACAGGATTTAGGTCGACAACTCCCATCGTAATTGCAAAAAGATATCCACCAATAATTCCGACCAAAACTGGAATTACACTCAAAAAACCTTTACTGAAAATTGCTGTAATTATCGTGATAATTAAGGTAACAAAACCAATTATAACATAGGTTAAATCATATTCACCAGAAGGATTATTTGTCACCATTTTGATTGCTGTAGAAGCTAATCCCAGACCAATTACCATAATTACTGGACCAACAACAATAGGGGGTAAAAGTCTCATTAACCATTTTGTTCCTGCCGTTGCTATAAATAGTGCGACCAATGAATAAGTAACTCCTACCAAAAAACTACCAACCAAGAAACTTCCTGTCGCAATTCCACTTTCTGGGTTTGTTTCTAAAGCTTTCATTGCGATAATTGGATTGATAAAAGCAAATGAAGATCCCAAATATGAAGGGACTTTTCCTCGTGTAATTAAGATGAAAACTAAAGTTCCGATTCCACTCGAAATTAATGCAATTGCTGGAGACATTCCTGTCAAAGCAGGAACTAAAACTGTTGCACCAAACATTGCAAAAAGATGCTGTATACTTAATAATATACCTTGTCCTAACTTCGGTTTTTCGTCGATCGCTAAGATAATATTTTGGTCATTTTGTTGACTCATTTGTAAAAGAAATTGAAATTGTTTTGTTTGAATGCAAAAGTAGCTCAAAACGATTAATAAGTATAGAAATCATATAACTATTTAGCGAAATCTTGTAAATGGTTTTGGAACAATTCTATCGAAATTTGTAAGACAAAAATCAAAGAGTTATGGAAACAAAAGAATTAAAATTCAAAACAAATATAAATTGTAGTGGTTGCGTGAGCAAAGTGAAACCTTTTTTAGATAAGTTAGATGGTTTAGAAGCTTGGGAAGTTGATACTGATAATCCAGACAAAGTTTTGTCTGTAAAAATTAATCAAGCAACAGACGAAGAAATTATTGATACAATTGAGGAAGTTGGTTTTTCAGCTGAATTAATTGAGGAATAGATATTTTTTTTAGGTAGAATGACTTATTTTTTGTGATAGTTTAAGTCAATATAATCTCAAGTTAATCTTGTGTTGACTTGAGATTTTTTATTTTTTCGAAATTGTAGAAAGAAAAGTACGCCCATAGCAAGTTGAAGAATAAATAATAAAATAATCCAAGTATTCATTTTTGCTGCAAAATCAGATAATTGATTGTACATTACATCATATTTATCTACCGAAGTTTCAGCTATATTTTTCACAAACTGTATATCGTTCGATTTTTCAATGAGCATAATTTGTTCACCTTTATAACCTTCATTTTTATTCGGAACAACTTCAATTTGATTAGCGCTTACAAAAAACAGAAAAATACTAATGATTGTAGATAAAAATAATAGAAAATAATTGATGTATTTCATGAGTTAGATTATGTTTTGCAAAGATACACTAACTTTTATTAGCTTGTTGTATATGCGTCAAATGATGATTGCAATTCCAAGCATAAATCGCAAGATTTGTTTACTGATGACGAAATTTTTTGTCCCAATCACTTTCAACAAAAGAATTTAACAAAGTAACCCAACGTTGATGCAGCCTTCAGAACGATATTATTGTTCGAATTTAGGTTCTGAAAGAGAGGTGATTTCATTCTGAATTTTTTGTGGAAACTCACGAATTGTTAAAATTCATCATTCAATAGATTCTTTGTTAAATGATGTTGAAATTTCAAATTTTCTAGTGTTTTCATATTGTTCTTAAGTTTAAGAAATTTTTACAACTTTACTGATAAAAATTATTCTATTTTGTTAAAACAAGTCACTAACTTTGCAACTTCAAAAAATAATTGTGCAAACCAAACGCATCATAAAATTTGTCACGATACTGATTATTTTTATAATTCAGTTTCTGTTTTTATTTTCGATAATGAACGAAAGAATAGAACATTATCTTGTTCCTTACATTATTGCTGCAATTTGTTTACTTTTGATTGTGGTTTACCGCAAGTTTCCACTGCATCATCACGAATATTCTTTTGATCGTAAAACTTTGGTTTTATGGATTCCTATTGCAGCAATAATTACATATTTGATCAATAATAAATTAGGTTTAGGCGGTGTTTTTTCTGCAGGAATTATAGGAACTTTAGGTTCTTTTTTAACGAAGTTTAATTCTCGTTCAGAATATCTAAAACAAATTGCAGGACCAATTTATTGTGGTGCTTTCATTGGGATGACTTCGCTTGATTTTCAGTATGTTTATTGGATGATTATTTCGGCTGGAGTTTTTACTGCCTTGTTATTTTTTGCTACAAAATCTTTATTTGTTGGTGTGGGTGGAAAGCTAGGAACATTAGCATTTATAGGCGTTTTGTTGAGTATGTTGTTGTTTAAATTAATTGCGGGCTAATGATTATTGAATTTTTAATATTAATGATGTGTTCAATAATAGCTTCATTAATAACATATGAATTAAACATTCGTTTCAAGCAAGGACCAGTTCGAGCCTCTGCAATGATTGCGATGATTGTTGGCGGATTTTTCTATTTCTTTCCAACAATTTTACCTGAGTTTTATACCAAAAATATTCCGTTGTATGTAATCGGTGGAACTTTCATTGGAATGGTATCATCAACCATAAATATCAGTTATTTTTCGTTGGTTTTCTCTCCAATTTTATTTGCAGTTTTATTGCATTATACGAGCAAAATTTTCAATGGTTATGGAGGCGCGTTAGGTACAACAGCTTGCATTTCGTTGATGTGCACAATGGCATTCCCAATTATCACAAAAAATAAAAAGGTAACGTATGGTTATCGACTAATTCGAATTATTTTTAAGAAAAGAAAACGAAATAAAATTATTAAACGTAAAGTTTATTCGTAATTTTACCCATCTAACCTTAGGAAACTTGTAATAGCGAAAGACAGAAAAGTAATGTAAATTACTCCAAATAATTCCATCATTTAATTTCATAATTGCTTGAAATAGATAATTATTGTTGTTCTAATAGATTCCTATATAAATAAAACTAATTAAATAATTTAAAAATTTTGGTAAATAAGGAGGTTTATAGATCATTAAATTATGTCAAATAGCAACATTTAAATACAAAATTATAATGGTAATAATTATAGCAAATAACCATCACTAATTGCAAGTAATTTGTGCTAATTATATAATTCTAAATCCTAAACATTTAATTAATAATTAACAATCAAAATTACCTTTTGGTTTGATTTTTTCATTCAAAAAGTTTAAAAAATTATAAATGAATTTAGATAGAATAGAAGGAACGTGGTATGTTATTTTTACGAACTTTAAAATGTGGTTGTCTGGGGATAAAATAAGACCAACTTTTACATATATGAAAGAAGAAAAAGAAGGTAAATTTTATTTAAGGGACGAAGTGAACTATTTACATAACGGATATATAAAAAGCATTTTAGGGAAAGATGAACCTTTAGACGATGAAAATACAAAATTCAGATGGCAAGGAAATGGATTAAAAAGTGTTTTTAAAAGTAATTGGGAAATTATTTATTTTGACGAAAAATTAGAGTGGCTTATCATTTATTTTGATAAAAGCCTTTTGACTGCTGAAGGTTATGACGTTTTAATAAAAAATAAAATTCCAACTGAAGAACAAATTTCGGCAATCAAATTAAAACTTACGGAACTTAATTTGGCTGATGAATTGACTTCTTTACTTACTTCTCATCAAGAATAAAGAAATATTTATAATAATAATTTTCAAATTATTAATTTTATACCTTTTATTTAATGTGGATTTAGGTCTTTTTTTATTCTTGTAATTTGAAATTATCCCTTATATTTAGTTTAGAATTAAATAGTTTCTAATAAAATGAAGGTAGACTATATTCACGATAAAATTGTAGAAAGTTTATCTTTTGAAGTTCCAGTTTTGATTTTAACCATCGAAAAATTAAAAAACATCATCGAAAATAATCCATTCTTAAAGGATTTGAGCATCGATAAAGAGTTTTTGCATTATACTTTTTTAGCCAATAAACCTGAGGAAATAAATACTGAAAAAGTTGAAAATTCGAAAACTGAAGATGAACAATATTTTATTGCTGATGATGTCGTTTATTTATATTGTCCTTCTGGTTATGGAAAAACAAAATTGACCAACAATTTTTTCGAAAAATTATTAAATGTAAGTGCTACAACGCGTAATCAAAATATAACAACTGCTTTATTGCAATTAGCATTGATGAGAGAAAATTAAAAAGAGAGTTAACTTACAGACATAAAAAAAACCGTTATTAAATGACTAATAACGGTTTTTTTATCTTTTTTGAATGAAATTATTCAGCGATTAATTTATCTAATAAATCATTAATTTCTTTATCGTTCCAATCTCTTGTTTTTGTTTCTTTCAACACAACTTCACCTTTCTTATTTAAAATATATGTTGTTGGAAAAACCTTTGGCAACATATTATTCGAAATTGGACTATTTGGCTCATAAACTGGCATTGTATAGTTATTTTTTTGCAAAAATGGATTGAAAACCGTTGGTTTATCCTGAATCGCAATCAATACAAATTTTACTTTTTGTCCTTTTGCTTCATACAATTTCTGAATTGTTGGCATTTCTGCAACACAAGGAGGACACCAGCTTCCCCAAAAATTTAGAAAAACAACTTCACCACTTTTCTTGAAATCAATCAAGTTTGTATTCGCAGCGCCGTTATGACCAATTAAATCAATATCATAATCACTTTCTGTTAATTCTATATCAGAACCAGCAACGTGGCTATTATCTTCCATTTTACTTTTAAAAAATGTACCGATTGGTGTAAACATAATAGCGACTAAAGCGACAACTACAACGATGGCAAAAATAATTTGCTTATTTCCTTTCATTTTTCTTTTTCAATAAAATCTTACACAAAGATGCGAACAAATATCAAGTTGAACAAATAGAAAAAAATGATTAATTACCGATGTTTTCGTCAATCAAATCTAAAATTTCATTTACAATATCTTCACCTTTATTATTGTTGTAATATTTTTGTAAATCTTCGTGAAAATCATCTGCCGAATACGTATCAGGATTACTTTTGAAACGCGCCAACATTTCCATTCCAGCTTGTGGACGAGGACCAAAACGGAAAGCTTCTTCATTTTCATCATTCACTCCAATAATAATCGGAATAGAAGCTGCTCCATTTGTTTTGTATTTTTCCATTAATTCCATGTTTTCATCACGTAAAACATAATGCGTCGAAACATTTAGCGCATTTGCCAATTTCTCCACAACAGGTAAAATTTGAGATGCATCTCCACACCAACCTTCTGTAATTACTAATAATTTTAAATTATTTGTAGTTGATTTAACGCGTGTTTCTTGAGCAGGATTTAAACTGAATGTTTTAAAAATTCTGTTCATGCGTTGCAATCCCAAAGCATAATATTGTACATATTCTTTCGGATCATCGTTTTCGATTTCGTTTTCCAAATCATCTTCAACGCGTGTGATATAATCTTCGTATGATAAACCTTTGTTGATGTATTCTGTTAAATTCATTTGATTCTAATTTGTTACAAATATAAAGCAATTCTACGAGCTTATTTTGTAACAATGATGACATTGTTTGTCGTTAAAATTTGGTAAATTGCGACTTTCGAAAGTAGAAAAATGTATCAAAATCCATTAAAAAAAACAATAGAATATTTAAAAGGTGCTGGACCTGAGCGTGCTAAAACACTGCAAAGTGAATTCAGAATTTTTAGATACGAAGATTTGATACAGCATTTTCCTTTTCGTTATGTTGATAAATCGAAATTCTATAAAATTTCTGAAATTTCTTCAACAGCTGCCGAAATTCAATTGAAAGGTAAAATTATTCATTTAGAAGAAATTAACCAAGGAAAAGTAAAACGTTTAGTTGGGAAATTTCAAGATGGAACTGGAACTTTAGAATTAGTTTGGTTCAAAGTTTCTTCTTGGCAAAAGGAGAAATTAAGAAATGATCTTTTCAAAGAAGTTGTGATTTACGGAAAACCAAATGTGTTCAATAATAATTTTAGTATTACACATCCTGAAATTGAATTAGTTGAAGACGCTAAAAATATTCCGCTTGGATTATTTCCTGTTTATCCGAGTACTGAAAAGTTGACGAAAAAAGGAATTACGAATCGTGTTCTTCAAAAAATGATGATGAATCTTTTTGCCGAAAACATCGATATTCCTGAGAATTTACCTTTAAATGTTCTCGATCATTATAAGTTAGTTGGAAGAAATGATGCGTTAAAAGCAATTCATTTTCCAAAAGATATAACGGAATTAAATGCAGCAATTCGTCGTCTGAAATTTGAAGAATTTTTCTTTCTAAATCTTGCAAATCTCTCTCAAAAAGCAGTCAATAAACAAAAGAATAGAAGTAATCCTTTCCCAGAAATTGGTCATTATTTCAATACATTTTACAATGAATATTTACCTTTTGAATTGACAAATGCACAGAAAAGAGTGATGAAAGAAATTCGCTTTGATCTTCGTCAACCTGCGCAAATGAATCGTTTGTTGCAAGGTGATGTTGGTTCTGGAAAAACGATGGTTGCATTATTAACGATGTTGATTGCTGTCGACAATGGTTTTCAAGCAGCTTTAATTGCACCAACAGAAATTCTTGCGCAACAACATTACGAAAGTATTACAGAATTATTGAATGGTTTGGATGTTTCGGTTGAGTTATTAACTGGTTCGGTGACAAAGAAAAAGCGTCAACCAATTTTAGAAAATCTTGAAAATGGAAAACTTAAAATCATTATCGGGACGCATGCTTTGTTGGAAGATAATGTGATTTTTCAGAATTTAGGATTAGCGATTATTGATGAACAACATCGTTTTGGAGTCGCTCAACGTGCTAAATTTTGGAGAAAAGCTAAACTACCACCACATATTTTAGTGATGACAGCCACACCAATTCCACGTACACTTTCGATGACAATGTATGGCGATTTGGATGTTTCGGTGATTGATGAATTGCCAAAAGGACGAAAACCAATTAAAACGCTTCATAAAACGGATGCGCATCGTTTAAGTGTTTTCAAATTTATGAAAGATGAGATTGCGAAAGGTCGTCAAATTTATGTGGTTTATCCACTAATTGAAGAATCAGCAAAGTTAGAATTGAAAGATTTGATGGATGGTTACGAGAGTATTTCTCGTACTTTTCCGTTGCCAGAATATGCGATAAGTATTGTGCATGGTCGTCAAAAACCTGCGGATAAAGAATTTGAAATGAATCGTTTCAAAAATAATGAAACCCAAATTTTGGTGGCAACAACTGTGATAGAAGTTGGTGTAAATGTCCCAAATGCGTCGGTGATGATTATTGAAAATTCTGAACGTTTTGGTCTTTCTCAATTGCATCAGCTTCGTGGTCGTGTAGGTCGTGGTGCGGAACAATCGTATTGTATTTTGATGACAGGTGGAAAATTGAATGAAGTTTCGAAACGTAGAATTCAGACAATGTGTGAAACTAATGATGGTTTTCAGGTAGCGGAAGTTGACTTGGAATTGCGTGGTCCTGGTGATATGATGGGAACGCAACAAAGTGGAGTTCTCAACCTTAAAATTGCTGATTTAGCGAAAGACAAAGAGGTTTTGTATGCTGCAAGAAAATGTGTAGAAGCTATTCTTTCACAAGATCCAACACTTTCTTCTTCGATTTATGAGCCAACAAAAAAATATTTTATTGAAAATCATAAAGATAAAGTTGGCTGGAGTCAAATTTCTTAAAATTTAACATGAAGGAAACTATTTGTATATTTTTTGGTATAATTTATGTTTATAAAAAAACAAACACAAAACACGGAATTTTATTAGAAACTTTTAATTTTATCAGTTGTGTTAAATGAAATTAACATTAAAAATTATTTTTAACACAATATTAGCGTCAACCAAAAAATTATAGATTATGATGTACACAAATTTAGAAATTATCAGAACTCCACAAGGAGTAGAGGTTGAAGGAAATTCACTATGGATGTTCAATCAGCATTTGAATTTAATGGTATTAATAGCTAATGAATCGATAAAAATTAAACCTTCTATGTCTTTTCAACGATTTAGAAAAAATTAAATAATATATCTCAAAACCGCTAAATAAGCGGTTTTTTTTATTTCTAAAATTCTTAATCATTTTTATATATTCATTTATTGCGAAATAATATATCAGCTTTTTCTTCCTTGTTAAGGATTGGGTTATAATTATTATAAAAAATAATTCTATTTAATAGATTTTTATAGATTTAATTTATAATTATAGTCGATTTAGTTTTGCTCTGTCTTAAAATGATAAATAAAGAATAAAACTATAATTATGATCAAAAGAATTTTAGTATTAAGTTTAGCATTCCTTTGTACGATTGGATTTGCCGAACAATTAACAACAAACACAGGTGCTCTAGTTGGTGATAATCAAAATTCTAAAACAATCGGAAATAACGGACAAGTTTTGTTGGAGGACATTCATTTAATTGAAAAATTAGCAGCATTTGATCGCGAACGTATTCCAGAACGTGTTGTTCATGCGCGTGGAGCTGGAGCTTTCGGAGAATTTGTAGCTGATAAAGATTTTTCTGATGTGACAATGGCTGATTTCTTGTCAACAGCTGGTAAAAAAACACCATTATTTGTACGTTTTTCAACTGTAACGCATCAACAAGGTTCGCCAGAAACTTATCGTGATCCACGTGGATTTGCTGTTAAATTTTACACAGAACAAGGAAATTACGATTTAGTTGGAAACAATTTACCTGTTTTCTTTATTCGAGATGCGAACAAATTCCCAGATATGGTGCATGCTTTCAGACCATCTCTTGTAACAAATGGTGCATCTGATCCAAATCGTGTATTTGATTTTTTCTCTAATTTACCAGAGTCTACGCATATGTTAACGTGGTTGTTTTCAGATTACGGAATTCCTGCAAATTTTCGCCAAATGGAAGGAAATAGTGTACATGCTTACAAATGGGTAAATGCAAAAGGTGAAGTAACTTATGTGAAATATAAATGGATTCCTGAACAAGAAACGAAAAATTTAACACAAGAAGAAGCGAATAAAATTCAATCGACTGCAATAGAACATGCAACATTAAATTTACGTAATGAAATCGACAAAGGAAACTTTCCGAAATGGGATTTATATGCTCAATTATTGAAACGAGAAGATTTTGATAAATTAGATTTCAATCCTGTTGATGTAACGAAAATTTGGCCAGAATCTGTTGCAAAATTAGGTAAAATTGGAACAATGACATTGAATGAGAATCCAACGAATTATTTTCAACAAGTTGAGCAAGCAGCATTTGCTCCAGCAACGTTGGTTCCAGGAATTGAAGCTTCTGAAGATAAATTGTTACAAGGTCGTTTGTTTTCCTATTCTGATACACAACGTCATCGTTTAACGGGTAATTTCCAACAAATTCCTGTTAATGCACCAAAAAACAGTGTAAAAACATATAATCAAGACGGTTATATGTCGATCCGTGAGCAAAAAGGTGATGTAAATTATCAACCTTCAACTAATCTTCCTGAGGTTGTAGATAATGCAAAATTCAAATATTCAAAATCTGTTTTTCCTGCAGGAGCTATTGCAACTCAGCATGTCATTGATAAAGAAAATAACTTTGTACAAGCTGGAGATTTGTACAAATCATTCTCTAAAAAAGATCAAGATAATTTAATCAAAAATTTATCTGGAGCTTTAAATTCGGTTAAAAATAAAGTAATTGTTCATAAAATGATTGCACATTTTTACCATGCAAATACAGAATATGGAACACGTTTGATGAAGGCTACAAATACTTCTATGAACGATGTAAAGCAATATTTACCAAAATAATATCTATTGGATTGGAGTCGATTGAGTTTGGCTCCATGACTTTAATAAAATCAATATTATCATGAAAAAGCATATATTTTTAGCCTTATTTCTATTCAGTTTTTCTTCAATTTATGCACAAGATTTGTTTAGTGCGGCGAGAAAATAATGTGAAGCAAATAGAAGAACTAATTTCGAATGGAAAACATGTAAATGAAGCAAATCAACGTGGATTTACACCTTTAATTTTAGCGATTTATAATAACAGTTCAGACGCTGCGAAAGTATTATTATCAAAAGAAGCAAATCCTAATGCGCAAGATTTATCTGGAAACAATGCGTTGATGGGAGCCACCTTTAGAGGATTTCCTGAAATGGAAAATTTACTAATTGCGAATAAGGCTGATGTTAATCAAGTGAATTTTAATGGAGCTTCTGTTTTGATTTTTGCTGTAACATTTGGTCAAAACGAAATTGCCAAAAAACTAATCGAAGCTGGTGCAGATTTAAACATTAAAGATAATAATGGTAAAACTGCTTTAGATCATGCTATTTTACAAGAAAATAAAGAAATGATTGAATTATTATCGATCAAATAATTTTTATATTTTAATCTAATCAAAAAGCCATTCAGAAAAATTCTGAATGGCTTTTATTATTTTGCAATAAAAACAGGAATATTAACGCGATGTCTTAACTTATTAATCGTTTCTCCAAAAATAAAATCCATAAAACCTCGGTGTCCGTGCGAACCAACAATCAACAAATCTGCTTGATTTCGTTTACAAATTTCAGCAATTGAATTGATTCGATTATTGTAGCCTAGTTCAATTTTAGTTTCATTAAACAAAGGACGAATAATCTCTGCATATTGTTCTAAACGTTTCAAATCTGATAGAGATTCTTCATCATTCGTACGCTCTCCTGTGTATTTCGCTGAAGCACTTTCGACAATATGAACCAAAATAATGGTAGATTCTGTAGTAGCTAATTGTGTCGCATAATTAATCACTTTTCGATCCGTTTTCGAAAAATCTAACGCAACCACAATCTTTTTGAAATGTTGATTCGAGATTTCTTCTAACGTAAACTTATCAAACGGTTCATGAATTTCTTTTTGATTTTCTTCATTTTTCTTCAACATAATTGGAATAAAAAATGTCAGCAATAATAAAACTAAAAGTCCTATTTCTAATGCAACAAGAAAAATATTTAAAGTGTAAGATTCACTATTTGCCATCCATTTATTCACCTCTTCATACACCAATTGCGCATTCAGAAATGAAATAATAAAAGCGATTGTCCACGCAAAAAATTTGGTTGTTGTATTGATTGCAAAATTCCCCATTTTCGCTTTATCACTTACAAAATGAATCAATGGAATTACGGCAAAAGCCAATTGCATACTTAGAATAACTTGACTGAAAATTAATAAGGATCCAACTTCTTTTTCACCAAAAATAAGAATAACCACAACTGCTGGAACTACGGCTAATAATCGTGTCAAAATTCTTCTCAAAACAGGATTAATACGTAGATGTAAATATCCTTCCATCACAATTTGTCCAGCTAAAGTTCCTGTAACTGTAGAGCTTTGTCCTGCTAAAATTAAAGCAACTGCGAATAATTTTGGAGCCAAATCTGTTCCTAAAGTTGTCCCCAATAATCTATAAGCATCGCTCAGTTCTGCAACATCGTGATAACCATTTTTATGAAATACAGACGAAGCTAAAATTAAGATTGCAGCATTGACAAAGAAGGCTAAATTCAGAGCAATTGCGCTATCCCAAAAGTTATATTTGAGTGCTTTTTTGATTGAAAAATCATCGCGTTTTATTTGTCGTGTTTGGACGAGTGCAGAATGTAAATAAAGATTATGCGGCATTACAGTTGCGCCGATAATACCAATGCTGATATACAATGCAGCGCTATTTGGAATAGATGGAATAAATCCTTTTGCAACTTCTCCAAAATCTGGTTTTGCTAAAAACATTTCGGTTAAAAAACATAAACCAATCATCGTGATTAAACCAACAATGAAAAGTTCCATTTTTCGCATGCCTAATTTTTGAAGATAAAGTAGGAGAAAAGTGTCTAAGAAACTGATTAAAACACCATAGATCAAATCTATTCCAAAAAGTAAATTTAGACCAATTGCCATTCCCAAAATCTCAGCTAAATCACAAGCTGCAATAGCTATTTCGGCTAAAATATACAAGATGAGATTCATTCCTTTCGGATAAGTTTCTCGGTTACATTGCGCCAAATCTTTTCGTCGAACAATTCCCAAACGTGTACATAAACTTTGTAATAACAAAGCCATTATGTTACTCATCAATAAAACCCAAATCAAAGTATAACCAAATTGGCTACCGCCTGCTAAATCGGTTGCCCAGTTTCCCGGATCCATGTAACCAACGCTTATTAAGTAGGCAGGTCCAAAAAAACTTAGGATTTTTCTAAACTTTCCTTTTTTGATTTGAACACTTTCGTGCACATCTTCTAATGATTTTGATTGATTTGGCATTGAATGATATTTCTAATTCAAATTTATGTAAAAATGAATAAAAAAAGCAGTAATAGTAGGAATTACTGCTTTTGAGATAGTGAATGAATAAAATGGATTATATTGACGAAATCGCAAAGGCTAGACCTACGTTTCTTCTTGAAAATTCGTGAATTAATTCATCTAAAACTGTAGCATCATCAATTGTAGATGGAATTGTGAATGGTGTTCCGTCTGCAATTTGAGATAAAGTTTTGCGTAATATTTTTCCGCTTCGTGTTTTTGGTAGTCTGTTAACTATTATAGATGTTTTGAAACAGGCAATTCCGCCAATTTCTTTGCGTAATAAAGTAATCAAATCTTTTTCGATTTCTTCTTCCGATTTTGATGCGTTTTCTTTTGTAACAATCAAACCTATTGGAATTTGACCTTTCAATTCATCTTTAATTCCCACAACCGCACATTCTGTAATATCAGGATGAGAAGAAACCAATTCTTCCATTGTTGCAGTACTTAACCGATGACCAGCGACATTAATAATTTCATCAGTTCGACCTGTAATAAATACAAAACCATTTTCATCTCTAAAACCTCCGTCACCAGTTAAATAATGATTCGGAAATTGTTGAAAATAACCTTTTATAAATCGGTGTTCATTTCGCCATAAACTTGTCATACAACCAGGAGGAAGTGGAAGCTGAATCACGATAGAACCTTCCTCTCGTATATCATTTTCTTGACCTTCATCGTCAACAATTTTAATATTATATCCAAAAACAGGCAATCCAGCTGCACCAGGTTCTGGCATTATATTTTCGACTCCTGCACAAATTCCTAACATTGGCCAACCGCTTTCTGTCTGCCACCAATGATCAATAACTGGTAATTTTGAAATTTCTTTTAACCAATAATAAGTAGATGTATCACAACGTTCTCCTGCTAAGAATAAACGTTTCAGACTTGACGTATCGTATTTTTGGAATAATTTTCCTTCTGGATCTTCTTTTCGAATTGCTCTAATTGCTGTTGGAGCTGTGAATATGTTTTTGATTTTATGTTCTTCAACCATTCTCCAAAAAGCACCAGCGTCAGGAGTTTTGATTGGTTTTCCTTCGTAAATAACTGTTGTAACACCATAAATTAACGGCGCATAAACAATATAAGAATGCCCAACAACCCAACCAATATCACTTGCTGTAAGAATTGTATCACCTGGTTCTAGATCGTAAAAATAGTTCATCGTCGAGTTTAGAGCTGTTGCATAACCTCCTGTATCGCGTACGACACCTTTTGGCGTTGAAGTTGTTCCAGAAGTATACAAAATATATAATGGATGTGTACTTGGAACTTCGATAGGTTCTATAGGTTGATGTTGATACATTTCATCATAGGTGTGAACGTTGTCTGCTGATAAATCATCGGTGTGATTTGGACGTTCAAAAATGACAATGTTTTTTGGTTTGTAAAGTGTTAATTCAATTGCTTCATCAATCAATGGTTTATAGTTGATTTGACGATTAATTTCTACTCCATAAGACGCAGAAATAATAACATCAGGTTGAGCATCATCAATACGAATAGCTAATTCTGGCGCTGCAAAACCTCCAAAAACAACAGAATGTATTACACCGATTCTCGCACAAGCAAGCATCGCAACAATTGCTTCTGGAATCATTGGCATATAAATAATTGCCGTATCACCTTTTGATAATCCTAATGATATAAGACCTCCAGCAAAACGACTTACTTTTTCTAAAAGCTGATTGTATGTAATTTTTTGAATAACTTCTGTAACAGGAGAATCGTAAATTAAAGCAAATTGTTCTCCGCGTCCAGCTTTTATATTTTTCTCCAAAGCCAAACGGCTCATGTTTATTTTTCCGTCAACAAACCACGAATAATATCCGTTTTCATTTTGTTTTAAGATTTGTTCAGGGTAAGTTGACCATGCTAATTTCTGCGCTTCTTCTTTCCAAAAAAGTTCAGGTTCTTCAATACTTTTTGAGTATAAAGTTTTGTAATCCATTTATGTGTGTGTTGTGTTTTATTTGTTTTGTTAAGTTAGAAAAATGTTTAGAATTAATAATAAAGTTTAAAATGTTTGTTTTAGGATAGTTAATTATTTATCAACTATACAATAAAAAGTAGCATTTAATTGTAAATTGATAAAATCAGATTGTATTAATACACTTTTATTATTAAATTAATAGTGTAAAACGTACGTTATAAATTAGATTGATTAAAAATACAGACTTAAAAAAGCGTGATAAAATCAGTTGAATATTGTAGTCTATAAAAAATAAAATATTGTATATTTAATCCTTCGAAAAAAGCAGATAAATACAGAGAATTAAAGCTTTTTTCTAAATCAACAAAAACATTAGAAAGATGGATACGCCTCATGTTATTACAGACGAACAATTAGAGAGAGAGAACATTGAGATAACGAGACGTTATAAAGAGATGCTTCAAAATACATATGTCACTTTATCAGATGAAGATAAAAAGCTGATTCGTAAAGCTTTTGATTTGGCTGTTTATGCGCATAAAAATCAGCGTAGAAAAACAGGAGAGCCATATATCTATCATCCGATTGCTGTTGCCAAAATTGTTGCTGACGAAATTGGGCTTGGTGCTACATCAATTTCTGCGGCTTTAATGCATGATGTAGTAGAAGATACTGAATATACGTTAGAAGATATTGAGAAACTTTTTGGAAAAAAGATTGCAAAAATTATAGATGGATTAACAAAAATTGCCGTCTTAAATAAACAAGATGTTTCGATACAATCTGAAAATTATAAAAAATTATTACTGACTTTATCTGAAGATGTGCGTGTGATTTTGATCAAAATTGCTGATCGTTTACACAATATGCGTACGTTAGAAAGTATGCGAGAGGATAAACAGTTAAAAATAGCATCCGAAACTATTTTTATATATGCGCCTTTGGCTCACAGAATGGGATTGTATAACATCAAATCTGAACTAGAAGATTTGAGTTTGAAATATACTAAACCGGATGCATATTTTAATATTGAACATAAATTAACAGAAACTGAAGCTGAAAGAAAAAAATACATTGATGATTTCTGTAAAACTATTTCAGAAAAACTTGAAGCCGAAGGTTTAGAATTTGAGATAAAAGGTCGTTCAAAATCAATCAATTCAATTTATCGAAAAACGATTAATCAAGGAATTCCTTTCGAGGAAGTTTTTGATTTGTTTGCGATTCGTGTAATTTATCGTTCAGATAAAAAGAATGAAAAATTCTTAGCTTGGAAAATTTATTCGTTGGTAACGGATTTATTTATTCCAAATCCAAAACGTATGCGTGACTGGATTTCTCAACCCAAAACAACTGGTTATGAATCGCTTCACGTAACGGTTATGGGACCACAAGCGCGTTGGGTGGAAGTACAAATTCGTTCCGAAAGAATGGATGAAGTTGCTGAAATGGGTATCGCTGCGCATTATAAATACAAAGAAAATGTTTCGGACGACGAAACGAAAGTTGATGAATGGATTCATCAAGTTCGTGAAATGTTGGAGCAAGAAGATACAAAGGATGCGATTGAGTTTATGGATAATTTCAAGTTCAATTTGTACTCCAAAGAGATTTATGTTTTTACGCCAAAAGGAGACTTGCATTCGTTGCCAAAAGGAGCGAGTTCATTGGATTTTGCTTACTCTATTCACACCAATGTTGGTGACCATTGTTTGGGTGCAAAAGTGAATGGAAAATTGTATCCGCTGTCGCATCAATTGCAAAGTGGTGATCAAGTAGAAATCATTACATCAACGCAACAAAAACCAAAATTAGAGTGGTTAGAATATGTTGTAACGAGTAAAGCGAGAAGTAAAATTAAAGCTTCTTTAAACTCGGATAAACGTAAAGTTGCAGAAGATGGAAAAGAAATTATTCAACGAAAATTAAGACACTTAAAGGTTGATTTTAGTGAAAATACGATTAATCAGTTACAGCAATACTTTAAGTTAAGTTCGAGTCAAGATGTATTTTATAATGTTGCAATGGGAATTATTGACAATAATGATTTACGAAAATTTGCAGAACGAAATACAGGCTTTACTGGATTGATTAACCGTTTCAGAAAATCAACATTCAATACAACTAAAAAAGATAATATTTCTATCGATAAAACGAAATTAGATAGTCTTGTTTTTGGGAATGATGAAGAGCGTTTAGATTACGAATTAGCGAGTTGTTGTAATCCAATTCCGGGTGACAAAGTATATGGTTTTATCACAGTTTCAAAAGGAATAAAAGTACATAAGGTAGATTGTCCAAACTCGGTTTCGTTACAAGCCAATTATGCGTACAGAATTATAAAAGCGAAGTGGATTGATTCTTCTCAACAAGAATTTAAAGCATTGATAGAGCTACAAGGTTTGGATCGAGCTGGAATGGTGAGTGATATTACGTTAGTTATTTCAAAAAATAACTCGTTGAACATGCATAGTATTAATTTATCTGAGGATGCAGGTATTTTTGATGGAAAGATTACCGTTTCAGTTAAAAATAAAGCCGAATTAGAAAAAATCATGATGGAATTGAAAAATATTGAAGGAATTCAGTCAGTCAAACGAACATATAAAAATTAGTTTTTATAAAATATTTAATTAACTTTATATAAATTAACGATTTATGAAAAAAATATTATTAGCTTTTGTATTTCTTCCAATGTTGAGTTTTGCACAAGATGTAAATGAATCTCCTCGTAAAGGAATTTTTGATAGTTCGGTTATTAAAGAATCAAATGATCAAGCAGTTTTTTTAGATGGACAAAGAGTAGATAAAAGTATTTTTACTAAAATGAATCCAGATAATATTAAATATGTTATTGTAATCAAAACAAACAAAAATCAATATCCTAATGGTAAAATTGAAATTATTCTGAAAAAAGAGAAAGAATCATAAATAGAAAAAGTCCAACATATCGTTGGACTTTTTTATTCGGTGATGTTACTAACAAAGGCACAAAGTTACACAAATCTTTTTGATAATATCGCTTCATTTCTCTTGAATAATCTTGTTAATTTTACATCCCGAAAACAAACAAACTCACGATGAACAAACAAAACTATAATCCAATTGAAGAAGTACTTGAAAAAATCAACGAAAAAGGAGGTTGGGTTAATACGCATTCACACTTAGACAGAGCTTATTCATTGACTTCGGACACTTTCGCATTATCTAATTCTTACCTAAAAGAAAAATGGCATCTAGTTGATGACATGAAACGCAATTCATCTGTTGATGATATTTATTTCCGTATGGAAAAAGCGATTAATTTCATGTTAGAACAAGGTTGTCAAGCAATTGGTTCTTTTATTGATGCGGATGAAGTGATTGAAGATCGTAGTATACAAGCAGCTCAACGCTTAAAAGATAATTACGGAAAAGACATCGAAATGCGTTTTGCAAACCAAGTATTGAAAGGAGTTATCGATCCAAAAGCGCGCGAATGGTTTGATATGTCTTCTGATTTTGTGGATATTATCGGAGGATTACCTGCAAAAGATTTCGGTCGAGAAGATGAGCATTTAGATATTTTATTATCAACTGCAAAAGCAAAAAATAAATTGGTTCACGTTCATGTTGATCAATTTAACACAGACGAAGAAAAAGAAACTGAACAATTAGCTTTGAAAACGATTGAACACGGAATGCAAGGAAAAGTTTCTGCGGTTCACTCAATTTCTGTAGCGGCTCATCCAAGAAAATATCGTTACGAATTATATGATTTAATCAAAAAAGCAGATATGCACATTGTTTCTTGTCCAACTGCTTGGATAGATCACAATCGTACAGAGCGTTTGGCACCTTCGCACAACTCGATAACGCCAGTTGATGAAATGATTCCAAGAGGAATTAACGTTGCCTTCGGAACAGATAATATTAATGATATTTATAAACCTTTTTCTGATGGTCATTTACTTACTGAATTGAGAGTAATGCTAGAGTCTTGTCACTTTTATGATGTGGAACAACTTTCAAATATTGCAACAGTAAATGGTTTGAAAGCTTTAGGAATTCAAAAATAAAATGTATATTTATACAAAATTAAATCTCGCAATTGCGGGATTTTTTTTGGAACACAAAATTAAAAACTACAATAAATTATGCGATTAAATGTACAGAATGAAACGGCTCAACTGCAAACTGTAGTCTTGGGTCGAGCAGAATCTAACGGAGCTAATCCAACACTTGATCAGACGTTCGATGCCAAATCTTATGAAACCGTAAAGAATAACGATTATCCAAAAGAAGAAGATTTGATTGCGGAAATGTCAGAATTT
This sequence comes from Empedobacter sp. UBA3239, assembly GCF_002362875.1. NCBI lineage: Bacteria > Pseudomonadati > Bacteroidota > Flavobacteriia > Flavobacteriales > Weeksellaceae > Empedobacter > Empedobacter sp. UBA3239. Next base: position 60,904 of record NZ_DEVJ01000039.1, read on the forward strand.
GAACAAGTTTTGAAAAAATATAATGTTAAAGTTTTACGCCCAACATTGATCGAAGATTGTAATCAAGTTTTTTCTCGTGATGTCGGTTTTGTAATTGATGATGAATTCTTTATCTCGAATATTATTCCAGATCGTTTAGAAGAATTACAAGCCTATTGCGAAATAAAACGTCAATTCAAAGGGAATAAAATCAATGCTTTACCAGAAGAAGTTTATGTAGAAGGTGGCGATGTGATTTTGTACAACGATTATATTTTTGTTGGAACGTACAAACAAGCTGATTTCAAAAATTATAAAACAGGACGTACAAATGTTGAATTTGTAGAGTATATCAAAGCCAAATTTCCCAATAAAAAAGTCTTGGATTTTGAATTGAAAAAGAATGATGAAAATCCTTACGAAGGAATCTTACATTTAGATTGTACATTCAATCCTGTTGGGAAAGACAAAGCAATTATTTACAAAGACGGCTTTTTATTTGAACACGAATATCAGCAAATTGTCGATATTTTTGGGAAAGAAAATTTATTCGAAGTGACAAAAGAAGAAATGTATTGGATGAATCCTAATGTGTTTTCAATTTCTCCTGAAGTTGTTGTTTCTGAGAAAAATTTTACACGTTTAAATGATCATTTAGAAAATGTATGGAACATAAAAGTGGAGCGAATTAATTACCGCGAAGTCTCTAAAATGGGAGGTTTATTGAGATGTTCTACAATGCCATTAATCAGAAAATAACATGAAACAAAAACAATATACATCAACTATTTTGATGGTTGAGCCAACAGCTTTTTATTACAATCCAGAAACTGCTGTTAACAATTATTTCCAAACAGAAACAACAGATTCTCAAGAAGATATTCAGAAACAAGCTTTAGAAGAATTTCAAGAAATGGTTTCTGCTTTGCGTTCGAAAGGTGTAAATGTTATCACGATTAAAGATACTGCATCGCCACATACACCAGATTCAATTTTCCCAAACAATTGGATTTCATTTCACGATAACGGAAATGTAGTATTGTATCCGATGTTTGCGAAAAATAGGAGACAAGAGCGTCGTGAAGAAGATGTCTTGAGTTTGTTGGAAGAAAAAGGTTTTCATATTGATGATGTGATTGATTTTACATCGGCAGAAGAAGACGAAATTTTCCTGGAAGGAACAGGAAGTATTATTCTTGATCGCGAACATGAATTGGCTTATGCATGTATTTCTCAACGAACTGATGAAGATTTATTGATTGAATTTTGTGAGGAATTAGAATATACACCAGTTATTTTTCATGCGAATCAAACTGTAAATGGAGAACGTAAACCTATTTATCATACCAATGTAATGATGTGTATTGCAGATAAATATGCGATTATTTGTTTGGATTCTATAGATGATAAAAAGGAAAAGAAAGCGGTTTGTGAGTATTTGTTAGAAGCTGGAAAAGAAATTATTGCAATTACAGAAGCACAAATGCATCAATTTGCTGGGAATATGTTGCAAGTTGGCGGTTTAGGACAATCATATTTGGTGATGTCGCAAACGGCTTATAATTCGCTTAATCAAGAACAAATTTCTAAAATTGAGGCTTATAATCCAATCTTACCTGTTAAGATAGATTTGATTGAAAAATTAGGAGGAGGAAGTGCTCGTTGTATGATGGCAGAAGTTTTCTTACCAAAAAAATAAAAAGTACACAAAAGGCTACAAATTTTGTAGCCTTTTTTAGTTATATTCTGTTAAGTGTTTCCAAAAGCGTTTAGGCATCATTTGGATTTGTAACTTCGAATTTTTTCTTGCTTCGATTGTTGTCGAATTAAAATAAGATTTCCATAATTCTTGGTACAAATTCTCATTTACATCAATGTATTCAGTTGGAGTAGTTGAAGATTTTGGTGTAAAATTTAATTGTATTTGTTGAATATTTCCAAAAGATTTTTCATAATAAATTCCATATTTTCGAATCGTGTCGTAAATAATCCAATTCTGGTCAGCATATCTTTTTCTGAAATGATTAATAATTAAAGGTAAAACATTATATTTTGGATCAGTTTTCGCAAAAAATAAATCTTGATTAATCTTTTCAAAACGGATAAATGCTTCATGATGATGCTTTTCTCTATGAACTGATCGATACATTTTCATAACATAAAAAACATAATCATTTCCATAATTTGATTGAACTGCAACTGTTTCATTTATAATTAAACAACAATAATAAAACAGCTTTTCATAAGCTTCAGGTTCTTCTGACAAGAAAACAGCCTGTACAGCTTTGTAACTGGTTTTATTTAGTTTGTCTTTTATTTTTTTAAGTACTCTTTTTGCTTTTGTTTCATCTGTAATCACAGTATAAACTTCATCAAACATCGACGGTAAAAAATCTCTTTCAGATACTACTTTTATTTGCTTCGGTTTTCTAACATAATAATCAAAAATCAGTGTTAAAAAACCTTCAAAACTATTATCAAAAACATAAATTTCCATTAATCAAAAAGGTTTAATTGATTTGGCTGATTTTTAAGATATTTACTTTTACTAAAACTCAAAATTCTATTTTTAATTTGCGAACCAAGCAAATCTTTTTGTTGAAATTGATCATCTGCACACGTCATGAAAAATTTTGCTCTATTGTAAGCAATTCCAAGACGTTTTAACTGATAAGAATAGATTTTCCCAAACTTTCGAGCTGTAACAATTTTCTTCGCAGATTGAACACCAATTCCCGGAATTCTTAGAATTAAATGATAATCGGCTGTATTAATATCAATCGGATAAACATGTAAATTTCGTAAAGCATAGCTCAATTTTGGATCGATATCAGTATCCAAATGAGGATTTTGTTGATTAAGAATCTCCGTAACATCAAATTGATAAAAACGCATTAACCAATCTGTTTGATACAGTCTATTCTCTCGTAACAAAGGTGGCTGAGTTCCGATAGACGGCAACATATTATCATTGTGATTGATTGGAATAAAACCTGAATAATACACACGTTTCAACTGGAAATCATTGTAATATTGATTTGCTGTATACATAATTTGCATATCATTTTCGGGCGTTGCACCAATCACCATTTGTGTAGATTGTCCAGCAGGAACAAAGGTTGGAGTAGATTTGATTAATTTTCGTTCAGCATTAAACTCAACTCGTTGTTCATGAATAAATCCTAAAGGTTTTTTTACATCTTCGTGTGATTTTTCTGGTGCAACTAATTTAAGTCCTTCTTCTGTGGGCATTTCGAGATTTATGGACATTCGATCAGCATACAAACCAGCTTCTTTCAATAATTCATCACTCGCTCCAGGAATCGTTTTGAGATGAATATATCCATTAAAATTCTCTTCAAGACGTAACTTTTTTGCAATCAAAAGCAATCGTTCCATTGTGAAGTCAGCGTTTTTGAAAATTCCAGAACTCAAAAATAAACCTTCTATATAATTTCGACGATAAAAATTAATCGTTAAATCAACTACCTCTTGCACTGTAAAAGCAGCACGTTTTACATCATTACTTTTTCGAGAAACGCAAAAAGCACAATCATAAATACAATGATTCGTCAATAGAATTTTAAGTAAAGAAACGCATCGACCATCTTCTGTAAACGAATGGCAAATCCCCGACATAGATGCATTTCCTAAGCCTTTGTTTTGGTTTTGTCTTTTACTTCCGCTCGATGAACACGAAACATCATACTTCGCTGCATCTGCTAAGATGCTCAACTTTTCATTAATTCGATCAAAATTCATTCTACTTTGCTTTATGCAAAAAGAATTCTTTTAAAAGTCAAACAATGTCGCTGAAAAAAGTTTAACAAAAAAATTAATCGTATTCTAAATTGATTAAAAGTTCAGTCTTTAATCGGCTGATAAAATTACAATCTAATTCAGAAAGAAGAATATCAATTAGTTGAGATAAAAAATCGCGATTAATATAATTAAATACAAAGGTTTTTTCATTGGTCATAAAATAAAAATCAAAATGACTAAAATAACCTGAAATTGATTTAATCTCTAATGCTGGAAGTTCTTCGGGTTGAAAAAAATCGCTTAATTTTGCACGATAATCATGAATTTTTTTGATAGAATTTGAAGTAATATCAACATATTCTAAGTTTAAATCTTCAATCTCATCTGAATAAAATTGAAATAAAAATTCGTTTTTAGGATAATCATTTATGTACAAATTGAAACGATTATCTTTTTGGTATAACTGAAAAAGTCGATTAAATTCTTCCACATTATTGATCATAATAGATGAAGTTAAATAATTGATTAGAATAAATTTAAAAATATTTAGTTAAATAATCAAATAAAAAAGAGCCAAATTAGTTTTGGCTCTTGAATTTTAGTAACGTATTGTCCTTGTCGTATTTGAAATTGGTTGATCAATATCTTTTACAAATTGCGTTCGTTTGACCCAATTTTTGTGATTATCGTATTGATATTTAATCGTTGATATATTCTTTACTTTTCCTGTTTCATCAATCACCGTTTCTTCGATAATATTATTGTTTTCATCAAATTTTCGCACATATTTATTGACTTGTTTATTGTTTTTGTCCACATAAGTTTCCTCTATTGGATTGCCTTTCGCGTCATTCTTATAATTCAACGTATAAGTTCCTTGGTTATATTTTACCAATGTTTTGACTAAAAATCCATTTTGATATTCAAACGTTTTTTCGATAAAAACATCCGAATCTTCCAATAAATTAGTTTCTCTTTCGTAAGTTATATTCTGATTTTGATCTAATTTATATTCCGTTTTAGAAACATTGACATCATTTTCGCTCTTGGTGACAATGTAACCCTCTGTTGTATATTCGTAATCAAAATTGAAAACTAAACTTTCGTCATTGTTTTTCATTTCACTCGAAATCAATTTATTCGATTCATTATAATTAAATATTTCAGCAAAAGTTTTATTTCCAGCTTCATCAAAATAATCACGTTTTGTCGGATTACCATCTTTATTATACGTTGATTTTGTGTAATATTCCGTTTCATAACCTTCAATAAACTTCATGCGAATACGTGCTTTTTGCATCGATTCTTCGATAAAAGTTGGATTTCCTAAAACATCATTTTGTTGTAATTCAGATTTTTGAGCAAATGCAAAACCTGAAAATAATATGGTAATTAAAGCAATGTTTTTAAACATACGTTGTATTTTTTTATTCTTGAATAGAAAGATTAACCAAAATTAATCCAAAAATGTAAATTCCTTGATCTATTTAAAGGTGAACGTAAAAACTAGAACTTATATTTGAAAAAAATAAAAAAATGAGCACAAAATTTAAACTTTTAGGAAATCAACCAGCATTTATCGATTTATCATTGTTATTATTACGTATCGCAGTAGGAGGATTTATGTTTACACACGGATTCGGAAAATTGCAAAAATTAGTCAATGGAAATTTTGAATTTGGTGATCCAATTGGACTTGGACCAGAAATATCTTTGGGTTTAACGGTTTTTGCAGAAATTCTTTGTGCTTTTTTAGTTTTGGTCGGATTATTTACTCGTTTGGCAGTGATTCCACTAATCATTACGATGTTAGTTGCGGTATTTATCGTGCATGCAGATCATGATTTTGGTAAAAAAGAATTAGGATTATTCTATTTAATCAATTATTTAGTAATATTTTTATCAGGCGCAGGAAAATATTCTTTAGACAAATTGATTCTTAAAAAATGATAAAAATATTAACCTATAGCTTATTGATTTGTAGTTCTGCATTATTTGCTCAATCAAAAAATATGAAAAACATTTTTTATACGCCATTAACAAAGGCAGAAACGACATTAATAAAAGAAAAGAAATCCTATGATCCTTTTCGTGTTTTATTAACGACTTCGAATGCAGACACAAAAATCTTAAAATCAACTTGTATTGATATTGATCCAAAAGATCCGTTAATCAAATTATTGGCCAATCGCATGTATGCGACTGTGCAAGATGAGGCGAGTAAAGGTGTTGGAATTGCAGCTCCACAAATTGGTATTAATCGCAACGCGGTTTGGGTGCAACGTTTTGATAAAGAAGATGAACCTTTTGAGTTTATTATCAATCCAAAAATTACTTGGTATTCGGACATTGTTCGTCATGGTCGAGAAGGTTGTTTGTCTATTCCTGATATTTTTGGAAAAGTATATAGAAGCTTGGTTCTTCGATTGGAATATTATGATTTGGATGGAAATTTTCATGATGAAATAGTTGAAGGCTTTACAGCAGTTATTTTTCAGCACGAATACGATCATTTAACAGGAACGTTATTTACAGATCGAATGAAAGAGCAAGAAAATCTAAATTACGTGAAAGCAGAAGTGATGAACGATGTTTTCTACTTGAAAAAGACAAGTTCTTTGGCTGATGACGACGATGACGACGATGACGACGATTAAAAATTTCTTAAAACGTAGAAATTATTATGCTTGGCATAGTTTTTAGTTTAATTTTGCGAAAAGTTATTTAGAAAATTGTTAGCATACACTACATATAATCATCCAACGAGTACAGAATGGGTGACTTTTGTTCATGGAGCAGGAGGAAGTTCTACGATTTGGTTCAAGCAATTACGTGAATTTCGCAAACATTTCAATGTTTTGTTAATGGACTTGAGAGGACATGGACGTTCTAAGAAAAACTTGAAAGCGCTTTTCGAAAAACGTTATACTTTCAAATCAGTTTCAAAAGATGTGATTGATGTTTTAGATCATTTAAATATCGATAAAACACATTTTGTTGGGATGTCTTTGGGAACGATTGTGATTCGACAATTGGCAGAAGATTATTCGGAGCGATTCAAATCAATGGTGATGGGAGGCGCAATTATGAAAATTAATTTTCAATGTCAATTTTTGATTAACGTTGGAAATACATTCAAACATATGTTGCCTTATTTAATCTTGTATCGAATTTTTGCTTTCGCTATCATGCCAAAGAATACGCACAAAGAGTCAAGGCTATTATTTATCAATGAGGCGAAGAAATTGTATCAAAAAGAATTTTTGAAATGGTTCAAACTTACTGCGGATGTCAATCCATTGCTAAAATGGTTTCGAAAAGTTGAATTGAATATTCCGACTTTATATGTGATGGGAGCAGAAGATCATATGTTTTTGCCTTCGATTCAGGAATTAACAAAAGCACATACCAAACATTCAGAATTGATTGTTATCGAAGATTGTGGACATGTCGTGAATGTCGATCAACCACAAATTTTTAACGATAAAGTAATTGAATATATTCATCGAATTAAATAAAATAAACTAAAAAAAGCT
>NZ_DEVJ01000039.1:68353-107869 GCF_002362875.1 Empedobacter sp. UBA3239
AGCTTTTTTTAGTTTATTTTGATCTTTTTTCTAACAAATCTGGGCGACGTTCTTTTGTACGTTCAACTGCTTTTTCATGCAACCATTCTTCAATTTTAGGAAAGTTACCCGAAAGTAAAACATCAGGAACTTTAAGACCTTTATATTCGGCTGGACGCGTATAAATTGGTGGCGCTAACAAATCATCTTGAAACGAATCTGAAAGGGCAGAAGTCTCATCACCAATTACGCCAGGTAATAAACGAATAATAGAATCAGCCAAAATAATTGCGCCAAATTCTCCACCAGAAAGCACATAATCGCCAATCGAAATTTCTCTTGTAACATACATATCTCGAATACGTTGATCGATTCCCTTATAATGTCCACAAATCATCATAAGATTTCCTTTCAATGACAAATCATTCGCAATTGTTTGATTCAACGTTTCACCATCTGGTGTCAAATAAATAATTTCATCATAAGTACGTTCATCTTTCAATTTCGAAATCATTTTGTCCAAAGGCTCACACATAATCACCATTCCAGAAGTTCCTCCATACGGATAATCATCTACATGACGATAACGTCCTTTTCCAAAATCTCTCAAATCGTGAACATGAATTTCAGCTAAACCTTTGTCTTGTGCACGTTTCATAATCGAGGCAGAAAATGGACTAACTAATAATTCGGGTAAAACAGTGATAATATCTATTCGCATACTGCAAAGATATTTGTTTAGCTACGTTTGCGCAAGTTTAAATCTATTTTTTGAATTTGATTGTTTTAACTGAATTTATAAATTCTTCTTGTGATCCCACAAGAAATTAATCCAAATAATATGATGAATGACAAATATTTTAATTGATTATTCAAATGATTGATTTTCTTTTAAAATTAATAAATACAATTGATATTATTCATTAGCCTTATTCAAATGAAATCGAGTAAATTTGTCTAAAATTTTAATCAAATGTTTTTATATAACAGACATAGACGACTACGCAAAAACGAATCAATTCGTAGTATGATTCGCGAAAATCATTTGTCACCAAACGATTTTATTTTACCAATTTTTATGGCTGAAGGAGAAGGTGTGAAGGAAGAAATCGCTGCAATGCCAGGTATTTACCGCCAATCTCTTGACAATATTGTAAAAGAAGTAAAAGAAATTTGGGATTTAGGTATAAAATCGGTTAACATATATTGTAAAGTTAGTGATAACTTAAAAGATAACACAGGTAAAGAGGCTTGGAATCCAAACGGATTGATGCAAAATACAATCAAAGCGATTAAAGATGCTGTTCCTGAAATGATTGTAATGCCTGATGTTGCCTTAGATCCATATTCAGTTTATGGTCACGATGGAATCATCAAAAATGGAGAAGTTATTAATGATGAAACAGTTGATGCTCTAGTAAAAATGACATTGTCTCATGCAGAAGCTGGTGCTGATTTTGTTGCGCCTTCTGATATGATGGATGGTCGAATAGGAGCGATGCGTGCTGCGTTGGAAGAAAATGGTTTTCATAATGTAGGAATCATGACGTATGCTGCGAAATATGCTTCATCTTTTTATGGGCCTTTCCGTACAGCTTTAGATTCTGCGCCGGTTGATTCTCAAGAAATTCCGAAAGACAAAAAAACCTATCAAATGGATTACCATAATTCACAAGAAGCGTTGCGAGAAGCAATTGCTGATGTAGAAGAAGGTGCAGATATTTTGATGGTAAAACCAGGTATGGCTTATTTGGATATTGTGAAATTAGTAAAAGATAATTTACAAGTTCCAGTTTCTGTTTATCAAGTTTCTGGTGAATATGCGATGATTAAAGCTGCTGTAGAAAAAGGTTGGTTAGATAATGATAAAGTTATTTTAGAGTCTTTAACTTGTTTCAAAAGAGCAGGAGCAGACCTAATTTCAACTTATTTTGCAAAAGAAGCTGCAAGATTATTGAATGATCAATAAATTAGTTGAAAATAGAAATAAAAAATCCACTTCAAATGAGTGGATTTTTTTTGTTTTATAGCGAATAATTAATCATTTTCGCTTTAAATTGTTGTTTTTCTAATGTAGATAGAAAATATTTTTGTTCAGCTTCTGCTTGTTCTTTTTTCTGATAATTCTTTTCGTAACCCGTTTGAATTTCTTTTAAAGAACTAATCGTTCCATTTTTTAATAAATAATTCTGAAACTTTGTATATCTATCTGCCAGTTTACCATAGATATCTTTGTTGTCGATGCTTGCTTCATAAACATCTGTTACATAAACCTCATTATCTTGTCCATAAGCGATGGAAAAAAAAATAATAAGTTTGATTATTCTTTGTTTGAATGAAAACTATTCCAGTAACAAAGAATAAAAATAGTATTAAACCTTTTTTCATTCAACCAAAATTTGAGCACGCAAGTTAATCATTATAACCTAATTAAAACCCTTGTTGTGTGATTTTATATTATTCGGTATAATTTTTTTATATTTGTGTCCTAAAATTGACTCAAAATGTTTCAAAATCTTCAGGATAAATTAGATAAAGCATTACATACCTTAAAAGGAAAAGGACAAATTACAGAAATTAACGTTGCAGAAACCGTAAAAGAGGTGCGTAGAGCGCTTGTTGATGCCGATGTTAGTTATAAAGTTGCAAAAGATTTTACAAATACAGTTAAAGAAAAAGCTTTAGGTGAAAACGTAATTACATCACTTAATCCTGGACAATTAATGGTAAAAATTGTTCATGATGAATTAGCAAAATTAATGGGAGGTGAGGTTACTGAACTGAAAGTAGACGATAATCCGACAATTATATTGATTGCTGGTTTACAAGGTTCTGGTAAAACAACTTTTTCTGGTAAATTAGCTAATTTACTAAAAACTAAGAAAAACAAAAAAGTATTATTAGTTGCTGGTGATGTTTATCGTCCTGCAGCCATCAATCAGTTACAAGTTTTAGGTGAACAAATTGGTGTTGATGTTTATGCTGATTTAGAAAACAAAAATCCTGTAGAAATTGCTCAATCAGCAATTGCACAAGCAAAACAAAACGGAAATAATGTAATTATTGTCGATACAGCTGGTCGTTTAGCGATTGATGAGCAAATGATGGATGAAATTCGTCGCGTTCACCAAACAGTTAATCCAACCGAAACTTTATTTGTTGTAGACTCTATGACAGGTCAAGATGCGGTGAATACTGCAAAAGCCTTCAATGAAGTGTTAAATTATAATGGAGTTGTTTTAACAAAATTAGACGGTGATACACGTGGTGGAGCTGCTTTAACGATTAGAACTGTTGTTGATAAGCCAATCAAATTTATTTCTACTGGTGAGAAAATGGAAGCTTTAGATGTTTTCTATCCAGAACGTATGGCGGATCGTATTTTGGGAATGGGTGACGTTGTTTCTTTAGTAGAGCGTGCTCAAGAGCAATTTGACGAAGAAGAAGCAAAACGTTTGCAAAAGAAAATTGCAAAAAATAGCTTCGATTTTGATGATTTCTTAAAACAAATTCAGCAAATCAAACGTATGGGTAATATGAAAGATTTGGTTGGAATGATTCCTGGTGCTGGAAAAGCATTAAAAGATGTAGATATTGATGACAATGCTTTTAAAGGTGTTGAAGCGATTATTCACTCAATGACAAAAAAAGAGCGTCAACATCCAAATATTATCGATAATTCTCGTAAGAAAAGAATTGCAGCTGGTTCAGGAACATCTTTACAAGAAGTGAATCAATTATTGAAACAATTCTCTGAAATGGGTAAAATGATGAAATTTATGAATTCTTCAAATGGTAAAAAGATGATGGAAACAATGTCTAAAAATATGCCTGCAGGTGGATTCCCAGGAATGCCAAAAATGTAATAATACAATAATTTATAGTATATTAAAACCTCCAATAATTTGGAGGTTTTTTTTATAGATTTTATTTTTGTTTCGTAAACGTTAAGTTTGAACCATCAACATAGGATTGGTTCAATTTGTTAATTATAAATTTAATGAAAAATGTTTAAACGCAATATTAAATATAAATATAAGTTAGTGGTATAAGTTTATTCAATTTAACATAATAAAGATTATTAACATTAATATTTCATAGAAATAATAATGTTATAATATATATTATGTTAAGTAAGGATTTAAACAATCTCCTATTTAGATATTTTTATAGAATTTAGATATCCTATCGGAATATCCATATGTTCTAATTCTCCAAAATTAAATAATCCAAATAATCTTCAGAAACGTCTTTTATCATCAATTCATTTGCACTTACAGTTAAAGTTCGATTCATCAAATAAAAACTCGAACCTCCTAAGATTATGGTTATTTGTATTATCAATAAAATGATGGCGTAAAACGTTTTAATATCATTTTAAAGTAATTGGTAAAAAGTGTAACTTTAACCTCTAATTATATAATATTTTCTTGCCAAAATCTTTGGAAATTTGTCCTATAAAATTACTCTTATGAATGCACAAACACTTACTATACCGATTACCAATTTGAATTCAGTAAAAGATGTTGAATTAATCAATAAATTACTTTCTGAAATAGAAAATCTTGATGAATATACTGTGAATTTAGATGCTAAAACTATTAATGTTTCGGCAAAAAAATTATGGAAAGTTTCCCCTAAAATCTATGAAACTTTAAAGCAAAATAACTTCAAAATAGATTCTGTTGAAAAGTCGTATCCCGTTCTCAATATGACGTGTGCTTCGTGTGCGAGTAGTTCTCAAGCGAATCTTAATCGTCAGTTGGGTGTCGTAAATGCAGAAGTGAATTATGGAAATGGAATGGGAAAAATCGAGTATATTCCTACTCTTGTTTCTCCAGAAAATTTGAAAAATGCTTTGGTAGAAGTAGGATATGATTTGGTGATTGATGAGTCTAAAAATCAAGATGAAGAAATAGAACAACTTCACGAAGAAAAGTATAAAACGCTGAAAAATAAAGTGATTTGGGCTTTAATTTTTGGAATTCCTTTATTTATTATCGGAATGTTTTTTATGGATATGCCTTACGGAAATTACATTATGTGGGCACTTTCTACGCCAATTCTTTTCATTTTTGGGCAACAATTTTTCGTCGGTGCTTGGAAACAACTGAAAAATAAATCGGCTAATATGGACACTTTAGTCGCGCTAAGTACTAGTGTTGCTTATATTTTTAGCGTTTTCAATACATTGTTTCCAGAATATTGGCATAGCAAAGGTTTGCACGCACATCCTTATTTTGAAGCTGCTGGTTTAATCATCGTTTTTATCTTGATTGGTAAATTGATTGAAGAACGTGCGAAAGGAAATACTTCCGAAGCGATCAAGAAATTAATCGGATTACAACCTAATACTGTGTCGGTTGTAAAAGATGGAAATCAAGTTGAAGTGAAAATTGAAGATGTACAAATTGGAGATTTGATTGTTGCAAAACCTGGAGATAAAATTGCGGTTGATGGAATTATTGTTTCGGGAGAATCTTTTATCGATGAAAGTTCATTGACAGGAGAACCAATTCCAGTCGAAAAAGGAATTGATGCGAATGTTTTTTCAGGAACTTTAAACCAAAACTCTCCTATTCAATATAAAGCCTTGAAAGTAGGGAATGATACACTTTTGGCTCAAATTATTCAATCGGTTAAAAATGCACAAGGAAGTAAAGCGCCAGTTCAACAATTGGTAGACAAAATTGCAGGTGTTTTTGTTCCGATTGTAATTATCATAGCAATTTTAACTTTTATTACGTGGTTAGTTTTAGGTCAAGAAAATGCTTTTACAATGGCTCTTTTATCGATGATTACCGTTTTGGTTATTGCTTGTCCGTGTGCGCTTGGTTTAGCAACCCCAACTGCAATTATGGTTGGAATGGGAAAAGGTGCTGAGCAAGGAATTTTAATCAAAAATGCCGAGAGTTTAGAATTAGCGAAGAAAATTGATACAATTATTTTAGATAAAACAGGAACAATTACCGAAGGAAAACCGAAAGTTCAAGAATTGGTTTGGTTTGATGATTCTGCTAAAAATATACTTTACACAATCGAAAATAATTCGCAACATCCTTTGGCAAAAGCGATTACAGAACATATTGGTAAGCAAGATATTTTACCTGAACTAAAAATTGAAGATGTATCTGGAAAAGGATTGAAAGCTAATATTTTAAATAACGTTTATTATGTTGGAAAAACAAGTTGGATTACTGAATTAAATATTCAAATTAATGAAAATGTAAAACAAGCTATTCAAGATTTTTCGACTAAAAATTATACAACTTCTTTATTTGGAAATGATGAAAAAGTTTTGGGATTAATTGGAATTTCTGATGAAATAAAAACAACTTCTGTTGAAGCTATTAAAGCTTTTCACGAAAAAGGAATAGAAGTTTGGATGGTAACTGGTGACAACGAATTTTCTGCAAATGCAATTGCAAAACAAGTCGGAATTGATCAAGTTGTCGCAAATGCTTTGCCAAATGATAAAATGAATATTATCAAAGACTTGCAACAAAAAGGAAAAGTTATCGCAATGGTTGGTGATGGAATTAACGACAGTGCAGCGTTGGCTCAGGCGGATGTTTCGATTGCGATGGGAAATGGTTCTGATATTGCGATTGATGTGGCAGAAGTTACCTTGATTGGCGGAGATTTGACAAAAATCGATCATGCAATTAATTTATCTACGCAAACGGTCAAAACAATTCATCAAAATTTATTTTGGGCATTTATTTACAATGTAATAGGAATTCCAATCGCTGCTGGAGTGCTTTATCCAATTAATGGATTTTTATTAGATCCTATGATTGCTGGTGCTGCAATGGCTTTGAGTAGTGTAAGTGTTGTAACAAATAGTTTATTGTTAAAGTATAAAAAGATTTAATAATCTCTAAAATATTCATAAAAAAATCGGCTAAATATTTAGTCGATTTTAATCTTCTAATTCTTTGATTTTAACCTTTGAAGAAAAATCAGGATGTTTTGTATTGATTAAATAATTATATTCTTTTGGAATGATTGACGATGGAACTTTGATAACCAAATATTTAAAATCCTGATACCAAGCAGAACCAATCTCTTGTAACTCGGGATAAGCCTCTACAGATTGCCAATTCTTAGGTAATTTAGACTTTTTAATTTCATAAATTTCATCTTCTTCGCAATCAATTTCTATCACTAATAATTTGTACGAATTATCAATGCTAATAGAACTTCTATGTACCACCAATTCTAAGGTTGAGAGCGCACGAGAACTTCCTGTATAAATAACAAATTCATCATTTTTATTCCATCTGTTGGCAACTCCAGAAGCTTGTAATGATTTTGAATATTTCGCTTTACGAATATTGTAAACTAACATTGTTAGACGTTTTCTCCGTATTCTATCGCAGTCAAACGATTATCGATAAATTTCAGACCTGAAACTGTATCAAGAAAATCTGCTGGCGATTTTTTATCTAACAAAACATTAGGCGTCGTTAACCATTTCTCGAAATCATCTTTTGTATTGAAAACCTCCATACCGTGTTTGTATAAAGAAATCAATAAAACAATATGCTCTTTTGTATTATCTTTTAGAGAAACATCTTTCGTTTTATAATTTCTGTATGTACGCGTTGTGATATTTAACCAACTTGAGATTATTTCGTCTTTTAACGTTGATAATTCATCAAGATATTTAATGTATTTTTGATCAATATTATAACGATTTACGTAAAAATAAACACTCGTAAAATCTCTTACTTCAGGGATTTCATTTATGATTTGTTCGTATTTTTTTAGTTTAACAGTTGCCATAATTCAAAACTTTTATTAAAGTTACAATTTTTCCACTTAATAAAGGAACTTTTTCTCAAATTTAAATAAATTTAACAAAAAAAGAGGCTGCTTAGGCAACCTCTTCTTATATAATGATTTAAAATTTCTTATTTCAAAGAACCAACCATATCTTCTGGTTTTACCCATTCGTCAAATTCTTCAGCAGTTACATACCCTAATGCGATTGCAGTTTCTTTTAACGTTGAGTTATTTTTGTGAGCTGTTTGAGCAATTTCAGCAGCTTTGTAGTAACCAATTTTCGTATTAAGTGCTGTAACTAACATTAATGAATTATCAACTAATTCTTTGATACGAGCATAATTTGGCTCAATACCTTGCGCACAATGCTCATCAAAAGACACACAAGCATCTCCTAATAAACGTGCAGATTGCAAGAAGTTTGCAGCCATTAATGGTTTGAAAACATTTAATTCATAATGACCTTGAGTTCCACCAATCGTAATCGCAACATCATTACCCATAACTTGAGCAGCAACCATTGTTAATGCTTCACATTGGGTAGGATTTACTTTTCCTGGCATTATAGAAGATCCTGGTTCATTTTCTGGAATGATGATTTCACCAATACCTGAACGAGGTCCTGAAGCCAACATACGTACGTCATTGGCAATTTTGTTTAATGAAACGGCTAATTGTTTTAAAGCTCCATGAGTTTCTACGATTGCATCGTGAGCAGCTAACGCTTCAAATTTATTTTCTGCCGTAACAAACGGATGACCTGTAAACTCAGCAATGTATTTAGCGACTACTACATCGTATCCTTCTGGTGTGTTAAGTCCAGTACCTACAGCAGTTCCACCTAATGCTACTTCAGATAAATGCGCTAGTGTATTTCTTAATGCTTTTAAACCGTGGTTTAATTGTGCTACATATCCAGAAATTTCTTGGCCTAATGTTAAAGGAGTTGCATCCATTAAGTGTGTACGACCAATTTTTACAACACTTTTAAACTCTTCTGCTTTTTTAGCTAACGTATCACGCAATTGTAAAACACCTGGAATTGTTACTTCAACAACAGCTTTGTATGCCGCAATGTGCATACCTGTTGGGTAAGTATCGTTAGAAGATTGAGATTTGTTCACGTCATCGTTTGCTTTCAAAACAGGTTCTCCTACTCCAATTTTACCTCCTGCTAATACTTGAGCACGATTAGCTATAACTTCGTTTACATTCATATTAGATTGAGTTCCTGAACCTGTTTGCCAAATTACTAAAGGAAATTGATCATCTAATTTTCCTGCTAAGATTTCGTCACATACAGCAGCAATAGCATCACGTTTTTCAACAGGTAAAACACCTAATTCAGCATTTGCATAAGCAGCAGCTTTCTTAAGATAAGCGAAACCTTCTACAATTTCGTGAGGCATAGAAGCCGCAGGACCAATTTTAAAGTTGTTACGAGAACGTTCTGTTTGAGCACCCCAATATTTATCTGCAGGAACTTTTACTTCCCCCATGGTATCTTTCTCAATTCTGTATTCCATTTTGGTATTTTTTATTATTTATATAATATTTACTTATCTCACAAATTTAAGAAATCGTTTGATGAAAGAAAAGTGATTAATGTTAGTATTTCTATAAATTTTATTTACTAAGTTTGTATCACATAAAAATAAAATCATGATTCAATTTTTAGGTTTCTTATTATTTTTAACAATCGCTTTATGCGGATTCTGGGGTATCATCTTTTTTGCAACGATGGCTATTTCTTGGATTCCATTTTGGGTTGCGAATTTAAGAAAAGAAAAAGCAGGAATAGTAACAGCAGAAGATCCTCGTCCGATTTTACCAAATCAAGAAGGAATCACAGTATTATTCAAAAAATAATAAGCTGTAAAAAAAATTAAAAGGAACTTGACGAAGTTCCTTTTTTTATTTATTCGACTTTCGAATCTTCTTCATAATTTCCTTCCAAATAATTTTTCAAACTAATTCGGATAATTTCTGTCCAACCAGCTTCAAAACTTTCGCGCGAGAAATTTTTATCATCAGGCGGAAAAGTTTCAATTCCTTCATGAATCAACGTTAATTTTGTTTGCGGAACAATTTCATCTGTTAATTCATCCAAAATAAATGTAACAACAGAATTTCCTTCGTAGACAGGATATTTCCATGTATAAGCTAACAATTTAGTCGGTTCTACTTCTACTATTTTACAATGATGTAAATACGATCCGCCATAAAATTCAAACTCAAATCCAACTTCTGGAACAAATTTCTTAACATCAAAATACCATTTATCAAAAGCAGATTTTGTCGTTAAGGCATTCCACACTTTGTCAATTGAAACATCAAAAATTTCTACTATTTCTACAGGTTTTGCACTCATACTCTATTTTTTTATGATTTTGTTTAATTTACTAATTTTTTAATTATTATTTAAATTTAGCCCAAAATTTAATTGTTACATTTGCTATGTGTAAAATTTTTAAAATGAAATTTAATAAAACTTTTTTAAGTGTTTTAGGATTATTTGCTGGTCTTTCGCTATATGCGCAACAAGAGATTAGCCGTCCAAAACTAGTAGTTGGTATCGTTGTCGATCAAATGCGATGGGATTATTTATATCGTTACCAAGATAGATATTCTACAGGAGGTTTCAATCGTATGTTAAACGAAGGTTTTAGCAACGAAAATACCTATATTCCTTATATACCTACTAATACAGCTATCGGTCATAGCACTATTTATACAGGTTCTGTGCCTGCTATTCACGGAATTGCTGGGAACGATTTTATCATTCAAGCAACAGGACAAGAAATGTATTGTACGCAAGATGATGCTGTAAATGGGGTTGGAACTTCATCAAAAGCAGGAAAAATGTCTCCAAAAAACTTGTTAACTTCTACAGTTACTGATCAATTAAAATTATCAACAAATTTCCGTTCAAAAGTATATGGAGTTTCGTTAAAAGATCGTGGAGGAATATTACCTGCAGGTCATTTTGCTGATGCTGCTTTTTGGTTTGATGGAGAATCTGGAAACTGGGTTTCGAGTACATTTTATATGAATGAGTTGCCAAAATGGTTACAAAAATTCAATGATAAAAAAGTTCCTGAAAAATATTTAGACAAATGGAACACACTTTATCCGATTGATACTTATGTACAAAGTGAAAAAGATGGAAATCCATATCGCGAAAATTATAAAGGATTAGATAAAATGCAATTTCCTTATGATTTGAAAGCGCTGAAAAAAGACAATGGTTTAGGTTTGATTCGTTCTACTCCTTTCGGAAATTCGTTGACAAAAGATATCGCAATCGAAATTATTGATAACGAAAAATTAGGTCAAAACGAGAAAGGAATTACAGATTTCTTAGCGGTTAGTTTCTCTTCTACTGATTATGTTGGACATCAATTTTCTCCAAATACAATCGAAGCCGAAGATACTTATTTGCGTTTAGATAAAGATTTGGAACAATTATTTAGTCATTTAGACCAAAAAGTTGGAAAAGGACAATATTTAGTTTTCCTAACTGCTGATCATGGTGGAGCTCATAATCCAAAGTATTTCCAAGATAAAAAAGGTAATGCAGGATACTTTCCAACTGGAGAAGTAAAAAAAGCATTGAACGCTAAATTACAAGAGAAATTCAAATCTATTGATATTGTACGCTCATTGACAAATTATCAAGTTCATTTGAATTATCAAACAATCGAAAAAAATAAATTAGACGAAGAAGATATCAAAGAAGAAATCGTAAAATTTATGCAAAAAGTTGATGGCGTTTCTTTCGTAGCTGATATGGATAAAATTGGAGAAGCTTCTATTCCTACAATTATCAAAGAACGAATGGTTAATGGTTTCAATCGTAAACGTAGCGGTACTATTACTTATATTTTAGAACCACAATGGTACGGCGGAAAACAAAATGCTGGAGGAACAACGCACGGAACTTGGGGTTCTTACGATGCTCACATTCCATTTGTTTTGATGGGTTGGGGTATAAAACATGGTAAAAATAATAACCGTGTTTATATGACAGATATCGCACCTACTTTGTCTGCTTTATTACACATTGAAGAGCCAAATGGGAACATTGGTAACCCTGTGGTTGAGGTGATTAATCAAAAATAATCTTTCATATACCATTTAATTCAAACGCAATCATTCATGGTTGCGTTTTTTTGTTTCTATAATTATTATTTACTCTATTTCAATTGTTTAAATTTTTATAATTAAAGAAATTAACGATTAACATCTATTATGTGATTTTAGTAAATCAGGAATTTATATCATTGATAATGAGAAAACTATAAATAAGAGGGGTTAATGAGGGATTTGTTTTAAGAGGAAAATCAGCATTTTTCGTTGATTTGTAATAGAACGTAATTATACAAAATCATGAGAAATTATAGAAGGTTATAATATTCCAAAAACAACATTGTATAAATGGATAATTTTTAATATTCTGCACAATATTACTGGAGCTTTAGCACAAAATTATCAGTTAAAGAAAAAATAAATAAGATAGATAAGAAAACGTAACCAAATATGGTTGCGTTTTTTTACTTTTATAAGAAATAAATTAGAAATGACTTTCAATTCACCAATCATATCAACACAAGAATTACATGATAATTTACATCTTAAAAATTTAATTATTTTAGATTGTACGATTGATAAAGTCGGAAAATCAATAAAAGATCAAGAATTAAAATTAATTCCGAATTCTATTTTCTTTGATTTGGAAGGAAAATTTTCTGATCATTCTTCGCAATTTCCTCATACACTTGTTGATGAAGAAATTTTCACAAAAGAAGCTCAAAATTTGGGCATTAATCAAGATTCTATCATCGTTTGTTATGATCGTTGGGGCGTTTATTCGAGTCCGAGAGTTTGGTGGATGTTCAAAGCAATGGGATACAATGAAATATATGTTTTAGATGGCGGATTACCCGTTTGGATCGATAATAATTTTGTCACAACTTCTATTTATTTTCAATCTACTGTAAAAGGTAACTTTATTGCTGATTTTCAATTAAATTGGTTTGCTGATACACAAGTTATGTTAAATGCAATAAATGATGATTCTAAAATGATTCTAGATGCACGATCAGAAGGGCGTTTCAAGGGTACTTCTCCTGAGCCAAGACAAGGTTTACGAAGTGGACATATTCCAACTTCTAAGAATTTATTTTTTGAAAATGTTTTGGCTGATACAACATATAAATCAAAAGAAGAACTGAAAGCAATTTTCGAAAAATTGACAGATTCATCCAAAGAAAATATTTTTTCGTGCGGTTCTGGAATTACAGCTTCCATCCTAGCCTTAGCTTCGACAATTGCAGGTTTTAATAAGGTAAAAGTTTATGATGGTTCTTGGTCTGAATGGGGCGCTGAAGAAAATTTACCGATTGAGGAAAATTAATGTAAAAAAAGTCTGTAAGATATTTTTACTTATCTCCATTTATCCATCTCGAAACGGACTGAGAAAATGTTAGAATATAATCCTAAACCACTGTCTCCAAAGTTTGTCAAAGCATAATCAATCGAGATTCCTTTGTATTTGAAACCTACCCCAACATTTGGCTGAATTTGAGTTTTATCTTTTCCATCAAATTGCGAAATTTTCTGTAAATTATTCAATCCACCACGTACAAAAACCATGTCATCATAACCTAATTCAAGACCAACTTGCGGCGAAATCGAAAATCCTTTTCCAGAAATTGCGGCATTCGTTTGTTGAAATTCGATATTCATATCAACCTCTCCCAATAACGAAACTCGTTCATTAAAATCAAAACGTTTTCCAACTCCAAATTGCAATTTAGGCATTGTTAATTCGATATTCTCTCCAGGTAAATCATTCAAAATTGTTGGCTCACCTTCATTATTTGGTTCGTCAATCGTGATTTCTTTTACCTTTTGTTTATTGATACTCCACGCATTGAAAGTTGTTGTAATATCTCGTGCCATCAAACCAAAATACATTTTATTATCGGTACGATATTGCAAACCAAGATCAATTCCGAAACCAAATCCTTGCGCAAATTTCCCAATATGTCGATAAACGATTTTAGCATTTGCACCAAACTGAATATCTTTATTGTTGAATACATTCCCCGCATAAGACATCGTCAAAGCATAATCTGCTGTGGAAAATTTAGAGATTTTATCGTAATTAATATTTCCTTGATTATCAATTAATTCTGTCGTATTCAAAATGTCATCAACACCAAAACGTGTAAACGAAAATGCAATAGTAGAATTACTTTCTCTCAACGGAATTGCAACCACCGCATAATCAAATTTTGCAATCGACTGAAAATATTCAGCATGCATTGCTGCAGCTTCCCAATCATAGGTGATTTCTGTTAATCCAGCAGGATTCCAATAAGCCGCATTTGCATTTCCAATATTCGCCACAACTGCATTACCCATTGCAAACGAGCGCGCATCTGCACCAATATTCAGAAACTCGTTCGAATATTTGCGAGTGGTTTGAGAAAAAGCAAATTGATTTGCTAGAATAGATAATAAAAGGAATGTCTTTTTCAAAATTGATGAATTACGAATATAAAAACTCAAAAATAGTGGTTTTATTGTGTTTAAAAAGGATTCAGATTAATTTTTGTTTGTACTTTTGTGATGAAAAATTCATTTATGAAATTATTTACAATTCCAAATTTTCTAACACTACTTAATCTTTCATGTGGTGTATTATCAGCCATTTTCATGATTTCGAGTAATGCTCAAATCACAACCACCACAGTTACAATTGTGATGGTTTTGATGTTGATTTCATTAGTTGCTGATTTTTTGGATGGAATGGTTGCACGATTAATGAATATTGGTAACCCGATTGGAAAAGAATTGGATTCTTTGGCAGATTGTATTTCGTTTGGTGTTGTACCAGGATTGATGTTATTTTCGATGTTCAATCATTTTTCAACTGATTTTATTTATGTAAATGAGAATTTAAAAATTGCTGCAATTTCTTTATTTGCTTTTTTAGTTCCAGCTTTTTCGGCGTTACGTTTGGCAAAATTTAATTTAGATGAAGATCAAGCAACGTATTTCAAAGGTTTGGCAACGCCATCAAATACCTTATTTATTTTCTCATTATTTTCTATCTATTACAATAATGGACAAATTATTAATCCTTCTGTTGATCCGTATTTATTAATTGCTGTTTCTATTGTATTTAGTGTTTTATTAATTGTCGATTTACCATTATTTGCCTTAAAATTTAAAGGATTGAGTTGGGCAGAAAATTATTATAAATACATTTTCTTAATCATTACATTAGGTTTAGTGGCTTGGTTGCAAGTTGCAGCAATTCCACTAATCATCTTATTGTACATCATCATCTCAATCATTTTTAGAAAAGAAATTACAAAATGAAATTAACTAAAAATATCTGTTTCTTTGATTTAGAAACAACAGGAACTAATGTTTCAAAAGACCGTATTGTCGAAATCTCTATCGTGAAAGCTTTAACAGATGGTTCAAAAGAAGTAAAAACTTGGAAAGTTAATCCTGGAATTCCAATTCCACCAGAAACAACTTTAATTCACGGAATTTCTGACGAAGATGTTGCCGATGCGCCTTCTTTCAAAGAGCTTGCCCCTGCAATTATGGAAATGATTAAAGATTCTGATTTGGCTGGATACAATTCAAATCGCTTTGATATTCCACTTTTAGCAGAAGAATTATTGCGTAATGGTTTTGATTTTGATTTATCGAAACATCGTCCAATTGATGTGCAAGTGATTTATCATAAAATGGAACCTCGCAACTTGAGCGCTGCTTATAAATATTATTGTGATAAAGATTTGATTGATGCGCATTCTGCGGAAGCTGATACGTTAGCAACTTACGAAGTTTTGATGGCACAAATCGAGAAATATGATGAGCTTGAAAATGACAATAAATTTTTGAGCGAATTTTCATCTCAACGCAAAACGGCTGATTTAGCAGGATTTATTCAGTACAATGATAAAGACCAAGAAATCATTTCTTTTGGTAAATATAAAGGACAAGTTGTGACGGATATTTTTGCGAAAGATCCAGGTTATTATGCGTGGATTCAGAATGCTGATTTTCCTTTATATACAAAGAAAGTTTTTACACGAATCAAATTACAAAACGGTTTTTAAGCGATGAAAATTATTTGTGTCGGACGAAATTACGTCGAACATGCAAAAGAATTAAATAATCCAATTCCAGAATCTCCCATGTTTTTCATGAAACCAGATTCTGCAATTTTGCGAAAAGGTTTTCCTTTTGTGATTCCAAGTTTTACGAAAGAAGTTCATTTTGAAACGGAAATTGTAATTAAAATTGATCGTGTTGGAAAAATGATTCAGCCTCAATTTGCAGATCGTTATTTTTCAGAAATAGGTTTAGGAATTGATTTTACAGCACGCGATGTACAGCAAGAATTAAAAGAAAAACGTTTTCCTTGGGAAATTGCGAAAGCTTTTGATGGTTCTGCATTTGCTTCGGATTTCTATGCAAAAGAAAATTTTGATTTAGATAATTTAGCGTTCAAATTAGATCGAAATGGAGAAAACGTACAAACTGGAAATTCAAAAGATATGATTTTTCATATCAACACGTTGATTGCAGAATGTTCTAAATATTTTACCTTGAAAAAAGGTGATTTAATTTTTACTGGAACGCCCGCTGGAGTTTCTAAAATCAATTCAAAAGATACGTTAGAAGGTTATTTGAATGATGAAAAAGTATTCGAAATAAAAGTGTTGTAATTCATACAATTATATAAACAACAATTTAAAAGAGCGAAATTTCGCTCTTTTATTATTTATACCACTACCTTTAATCAGAAATAAAATTAAGAATGGAAGACTATCTAAAAATAGAAGAAAAACTACAAAATGATTTTAATATATTGAAATCTAAAAAGAATAAAATCAGCAATATCAGACTTGTTGCATTTATTATTTCAATTGTATTATTCTTGCTTTATGTTACGTCGAGCAACAATTTGTATTTGATTATTTCTTCTATTTTATTTATTGTTTTCATCGTTTTAGTAGTTAAAACTTCTAAAATTTCTTCGCAACTCAATTATTCAATTCAAGCATTAGAAATTATTAATCAAATAAAAACGGATGATTCTATCGATCAATTTGTTGAAGATAATTCTCAATTCAATAATGTTTACAACAAAGATTTAGATATTCTAGAAGGAAATTCAATCTTCAATCGAATCAATAAAACGCAAACTCGAATTGGAAATTTACAGTTGAAACATTTTTTATCGAATTTGATTTTAGACAAATCAGAAATTATTGATAGACAAAATGCATTTACAGAATTGGCTGAAAAAAGAAATTGGATTGTGACATTTTTGACATTTACAAAGCGATTAAACATGAATCAATTTTCAATTTTTGTGTTCGAAAATCGTGTATTCAATACTGATTCAATAAAATTATTTCCACTCATCTTTTCTGTTCTGAATATTTTGTGTTTTATCGCTTTAGCAATTATTGGTTTTCCGAAAGAAATTGTTTTTTATTGGATTTTAGGTGCAGTCATTGTTTCGAATGCAATTTACATGTTTTATAAGCAACAACTAAGACGAATTGTGGCTTATACGACAATGAAAGCAGATGAATTGGATAATTTATATGAAGTTTTTCGACATATAGAAAATGAAAATTTTGAATCAAAACTGAATGTAGAAATTCAAAATACATTTGTAAATCCTTTCAAATCATCGGATTTAATCAAGACAATTTCTTCAACAAAAGAAACTTTAGATGCAGCAAATTTCCCGATTGTCGGATTTGTGTTGAATACATTTTTCTTGTGGCGTTTACATTATTCGATCAAATTTGAAAATGAAATTCAAAAAACGGTTCATCAAATCAAACCTTGGTTAGATGAATTGGCTAAATTAGAGACTTTTGTATCGTTTGCTATTTTTAATGATAAATACAAAATGTTTACGTATCCAGAAATTGTTGAAGAACCTTATGAATTAAAAATTACGAATGGTTTTCATCCTTTATTAGATGAAAAAACAGTTATAAAAAATGATTTTGAAACCAATCGTCCAAACAATATTGCGATTATTACAGGTGCAAATATGGCTGGAAAAAGTACTTTTTTGAGAACAGTTGGAACAAATTTGGTTTTAGCGATGAACGGCGCAAAAGTGAGTGCAGAAAAAATGTCATTTTACCCAATGGATTTATTTACAAGTATCAGAACGGTTGATAATCTGTCTTCTGGCGATTCTTATTTCAAAAATGAAATTAATAAATTGAAAATTTTGATTGAACGTTTAGAAAATGATCAACCACAAATCATCATTTTAGATGAGATTTTAAAAGGAACAAATTCAGAAGATAAACTAATTGGTTCGCAAAAATTTTTAGAAAAATTGATTAAATCTCCTACAAAATTGATTGGTTTTATCGCGACTCACGATTTAGAATTAACGAAAATGGAAGGTGAAAATCCGGATCATATTATTAATTATTGTTTCGAATTAAAAAATGTGGACAACAATTATTATTCAGATTATAAATTAAGAAAAGGCACAACCAAAATGATGAATGCCATTTTCTTAATGAAACAATTTAAGATTATTGATTAATCTTAAATTGTTAATTCAAATTCTTTAATAAAATTTGCATCAATCGTATTAAAATCATCTACAATACAATCTGCTTTTGAAATATCTTGTTGTTTCGAATTTGCACTTTTGTAACCTAAACAATACAAATTCGCACGGAAAGCCGCTTCCACTCCATTTTTACTATCTTCGATAACTATACATTCAGCATGTTTAGATTTAGCCAAATCAGCTGCATGTAGAAAAATAGCAGGATCTGGTTTTGACTTCGGAAAGTTTTCGCCAGAAACTTTATGCGTAAAATATTGATTCAACTCAAAACGATTAAAAACTCGATCAATTGTCGATTTTGAAGCCGAGGACGCCAAAATCAGTTCGATTCCATTACTGTAAAAATCTTTAATCAAACTCTCAACCCCGTCAATCAAATACAAATCAGGTTTTGTGTCAAAAGCTTCATTAAAGATGGTACGTTTTCTCAAAACCAAATCGTTCACTTCTTCTTTCAGATCAAATTTATCTTTCAGAATTTGATAAACATTCTTTGTCGATTGTCCTGTAAATGTAGCAAATAATTCTTCCGTAACTGGAATATTCAGTTCTTTATAATGTTCGAAATAAGCATATTTATGTACTGGTTCTGTATCGACGATTACGCCGTCCATATCGAAAATTACAGTTTTAATCATTATTGTTTTGTTTCTACAAAATTAACTTTTTTAAGAGAATAATGTAAAAGTTTAAACTTTAGAATGATTTTAAATTAACCAAATATCTTACTCATACAAAGCAATATATATAATTATTATTCGATTAAAAATGTTAAAACTTAACATTAAGATAACATTTGCACGCTTTTTGTAAAATAGATGGTATAACAAAGTTAAAAACTGAAAATTTAATAAAAATGAAAAAAGTATTATTAGTTGCTGTAATGGCATTAGGAATTTCTCAAGTAAATGCTCAAAACTATAAAAATGCTTTAGGTGTTGTTGTAGATTTAGGAGATGGAGAAACATTAGTAGGTCCACAATTCAAACACTCTTTTGATGGTAAAAACGCTGGTAATGTACAGGTGATGTTTGGAGATCATGTTACTGTTTTAGGTGCAGATTATACGTATAATCAACCTTTTTCTGGTACAAATGGCTTAGGATGGTATGTTGGTGTTGGACCTCAATTATCTTTTGTAGATGGAGGTAAATTTGAGGATAAAACTTATTTTGCAATTCGTCCACAAGCTGGTTTAGAATACAAAATTCCTTCTGCTCCATTGGCTTTACATTTTGATTGGAAACCTTGGTGGAATCTAACAAACGATTCTAACTTCGAAGCTGGGCGTTTTTCTTTAGGATTTAAATATACATTTAACTAATCTAAAGTTAGAAATAATATGAGCCACTCGTTTTGAGTGGTTTTT
Organism: Empedobacter sp. UBA3239; assembly: GCF_002362875.1. NCBI lineage: Bacteria > Pseudomonadati > Bacteroidota > Flavobacteriia > Flavobacteriales > Weeksellaceae > Empedobacter > Empedobacter sp. UBA3239. The sequence goes on from NZ_DEVJ01000039.1 coordinate 88,141, forward strand.
TTTTATAAGTAAAATCATAAAACATTGGCTTAAATTAATTTTATTCCTATAAATTAATCGCTATTTTTGAAAGATTTTGGATTTTATCTAAGACCAATTATAGATTAACACTATTATTTGATTATTCAAGATATAATTCCGAATTTTAACTTAGTATTAGATTTAATAACATTTATAGAAGATGAAACAATTAATTGGGACAGGAGTTGCTTTGGTTACGCCTTTTCAACAAGATGGTACCGTAGATTATGCTGCATTAGAAAATTTAGTAAACTATAGTATCGATGGCGGTGTTGAGTATTTAGTTATTTTGGGAACTACTGCAGAAGCAGCAACACTTACAAAGGATGAAAAGAAACAGGTAATTGAAACAATAAAGAAGGCGAATGCTAATCGTGTTCCGATGGTTTTGGGTATTGGAGGTAACAATACGGCAGAAGTTATTAATGAATATCAAGAAACAGATTTGAGTGATTATATCGCAGTTCTTACAGTTTCTCCTTATTATAATAAACCAAATCAAGAAGGAATTTACCAACATTATAAAGCGATTGCAGAAAGTACAGATGCTAACATCATTTTGTATAATGTTCCTGGTAGAACGGGTTCTAATATCTCAGCAGATACAACAATTCGTTTGGCAAATGAATTCAAAAATATTGTTGCGATTAAAGAAGCTTCACCAGATTTCTTACAATCAACAGATATTATTCGTAAAAACACACGCGAAGATTTCAATATTATTTCTGGTGATGATGAATTCGCAGTTCCAATGACTTTAGCTGGAGGTTCTGGTGTTATTTCTGTTATTGGACAAGGTGTTCCAACTGTTTTTACAGATATGATTCGCAAAGCAATCAACAAAGAAGTTGTTGCTGCTTACGAAGGTCATTACAAAGTTGTAGAAATTACACGTGCTATCTTCGAGGAAGGAAATCCTTGCGGAATAAAAGCTGTTTTAGATAACAAAGGCATTTGTAAACCATTTACAAGATTACCTTTAGTTCCAGCATCAGCTAACTTGACAACAAAAATTAACCAATTATTATCAAACATCTAAAAAAATAAAGCTTTGATAAAAGATACAATATTAGACGCATTAAACAAACAAATAAAATTAGAAGGAGATTCTTCTCAATTATATTTAGCTATGGCTTCTTGGGCAGAAGTGAAAGGTTTGGAAGGAACTGCAAATTTCTTGTACTCGCATGCAGACGAAGAACGTATGCATATGTTAAAATTAATTAAATTTATTAACGAAAGAGGCGGAAAAGCGTTTGTTCCACAAATTGAAGAACCAAAACAAGATTTCACAACATTAAAAGAAGTTTTTACTGCAATTTTAAACCACGAATGCTTTGTTTCTGAATCAATTAACGACATTGTAGGCTTAACATTGGAAGAAAGAGATTATTCAACTCACAATTTCTTGCAATGGTATGTTTCTGAGCAAATTGAGGAAGAAAAATTAGCCAGAAATATCTTAGATAAGTTAGAAATGATTGGATCTGACAAAGGAGGTTTATATCTATTTGATCGTGATATAGTTACATTAAGCTCAGTAACAACATTGGAATAAATCAAAACTTTGAGATTTTATTAAGAGGATAAGAAAAAAATATTTTATACTTTAGTCCTCAAATTTTATTAAATTTGCAGAATGTTTAAAAAACTAAGCTTAGTAGTTTTAATTGGCGCTTCTTTAGTGTCTTGTAACAAGACCTATAACAAAGCGATGAAAAGTACGGATAAAGACGAAATCTTTACATTGGCTACACAATTGTATCAAGATGGTAAATATGATTTGGCAAACGAATTGTATGAAAAAATTTCTACATCATTTGTAGGAACAGAAAAATCTGCGGACATTGCCTATAATATGGCACAAGGTAACTTTAACGAAAAAAGTTTCCGTTTAGCAGGACATCAATTCAAAAGCTTTGCAGGAGCTTATCCTATGGATAGCCGTGCAGAAGAAGCTTTATTCAAATCGGCATTTTCTTATTACAAAGATTCGCCAAAATATGACTTGGATCAAACAAGTACGTACACAGCAATCAGTGAGTTACAAGGATTTATCAATTCGTATCCAGAATCAGCACACGTTGCAGAAGCGAATAATTATATTACAGAACTTAGACAAAAATTAGAATTAAAGTCTTTCGAAATTTCTAAAGTTTATTACAAAACAATGAAATATAAGGCTGCTGGAGTTTCTTTTGACAATATGGTTGATGAATATCCAGATTCTAAATTTCGTGAAGAAGCAATGATGTATTCATTACGTTCTAAAACAGAATTGGCGTTAAATTTCTCTCGTATCGAAAACAAAGATTTACGTTTACAAGATGCCAGAACGCAATATCTTTTGTTAACAAGATATTATCCGCAAACAAAATTTAAAGCAGAAGCTGATAAATTGATGGAGAAAATCGACAAAGATATGGTTGAGACTAAAAAACAATTAGCTGATATAGAAGTAGCTAAAAAGAAATTTGAAGCTGATCAAGCTGAATTAAGCAAAGAGCAAAATAATAAATAATAGTAAAATATATAAAATTCTTTCATTATGAATTTCAAGGATATCGGTGCAGCACCAACAACACAAACTTATGATCGTAATAAAATCGATGAGAAAACAGGAAACTTATACGAATCGATTGTAATTATGGGTAAAAGAGCAGAACAAATCAACCAAGAAATGAAAACTGAATTAATTCAGAAATTGGATGAGTTTGCTGCACATACAGATTCTTTAGAAGAAGTTTTTGAAAATAGAGAGCAAATCGAAGTTTCAAAATTCTACGAAAGATTACCTAAACCGACTTCTATTGCGGTTAAGGAATGGTTAGACAATGACGTATATTACAGAAATCCAAATGAGGATAAATAATGTCTGTTTTACATAGTAAAAAAATTCTTTTGGCAGTTTCTGCCGGAATAGCGGCCTACAAAGCCGCTTTTCTTGTTAGAGGGCTAATCAAAAAAGGAGCTGATGTTAAAGTTATTATGACGCCAGAAGCTCAAAACTTCGTTACTCCACTTACACTTTCCACACTTTCTAAAAATCCTGTCGAATGGGAATTTTTCGGTGATAAAGGGGATTGGAATAATCATGTGGAATATGCTCTTTGGGCAGATTATATGATTATTGCACCTTGCACAGCAAATACGTTGTCACATATGGCAGATGGAACATGTGATAATTTAGTTCTAGCAACTTATCTTTCGGCTAAATGTCCTGTATATTTTGCTCCAGCAATGGATTTGGATATGTACAAACATCCATCAACTTTAGAAAATTTTGCTAAATTAGAATCTTTCGGAAATATTTGTATTCCTGCTGAAGCTGGAGAATTAGCAAGTGGATTAATTGGAGAAGGTAGAATGGCTGAACCTGAAAACATTATTGCGTTTTTGGAAAGTACAATCGAAGCTACTCTCCCACTTCACGGAAAAAAAGTAGTAGTTTCTGCTGGTCCTACATACGAAAACTTAGATCCTGTTCGTTTTATAGGTAATTATTCTTCGGGAAAAATGGGATACGAGATTGCAAAAGCTGCTGCTAATTTGGGTGCAAAAGTTACCTTGGTTAGTGGTCCAAGTCACGAATCTGTTACAGGTTTTCCTATCGATCGAATAAATGTTGTTTCTGCTCGTGATATGTACGAAGCGATGCACGCTAATTTTGCTGATGCTGATGCTGTGGTAATGTCAGCGGCTGTTGCAGATTATCGTCCAAAAAAAATGGCTGAGCATAAAATTAAGAAAGAAAACGATGATAATTTAATTATCGAATTGGTGAAAAATCCTGATATTCTAAAATCGTTAGGCGAAATCAAAACACATCAATTATTGGTTGGTTTTGCATTAGAGACGAATAACGAAGAAGAATATGCAAAGAAAAAATTAGCCAAAAAGAATCTTGATTTTATTGTTCTTAATTCGATGCAAGATAAAGAAGCTGGTTTTCAGAAGAATACAAACAAAATTACAATTATTGATAAAGATTTATCGATGCAACAATTTGATGCAAAATCAAAAACAGATGTTGCAAAAGATATTTTGAATGTCATTTTAAATAAGTTATAAAATTTATTATGAAGAAATTAGCCTCAATTTTCTTTTCGTCGTGTTTAGCTATTTCGGCTTTCTCGCAAAATATTATTGCAGATGTAAAAGTCGATTATTCTCAGGTTCAGGGATCTAATACACAGGTTTATCAAACTTTAGAAAGATCATTAAAAACGTTTATTAATTCAACAAAATGGACAAATGATCGTTTAAAAACATACGAAAGAATTGAAGCTAGTTTCGTCATCAATGTAACGGAACGTGAGGGAAACAGAATGAAAGGTACTATTTTGGTACAATCTCGTCGTCCTGTTTTTAACTCAACGTACTATACGCCTGTTCTTAATTTATCTGACGATAATTTTACGTTTCAATACCAAGAATCTGAAGAATTAATTTTCAATGATCGTAAATTCAGTGGAAAAAATTTGACAGATGTATTGACGTATTACATTTATTTAGTTTTGGGATATGATGCAGATACATTTGCGAAAGAAGGCGGAACAGAGTATTTCAAAATGGCGAAGAAAATTGCAGATTTCGGTCAAGCGAACAATAATTTCTCTGGTTGGAGCGAATTAGATGGAATAAAATCGCGTACCGCCTTAATTAACAATATTTTAAAATCGGATAATTCTACACTTCGAAATATCATCTATCAATATCATAGAAACGGCTTAGACATTATGTCTGAGAACGAAGTTCGTGGTAAAAATGCTATTGGAAATACTCTATTGCAGTTAGAATTTTACCAAAGAGGAAATTATTCTCAATTTTATCCTTTAGAACTTTTCTTAACAGCAAAAAATAGCGAAATTAGTCAAGTATTTTCAGGCGGACAGGTTTCTACGGTGAATATCGAGAAACTGAAAGGAATTTTAAATTCAATCGCGCCAAAATACAACGACAATTATTGGAATAAATTGAAAAAGTAAATGTTAAAAACTCTTCGCGTTAATAATTTCGCCATTATCGATCAATTGGAGATTGATTTTCATCAAGGTATGACCACAATTACCGGTGAAACTGGTGCTGGAAAATCGATTTTGTTAGGTGCTTTAAAATTAGTTTTAGGCGAACGTGCCGATTTAAAAGCCTTGAAAAATGTTGATGAAAAATGTATTATCGAAGCTGTTTTTGAGATTAAAAATCTTGAATTAAATGATTTTTTCGAAGAGAATGATTTAGATTATGAAGACGAATCTATTTTGAGAAGAGAATTATTACCTTCTGGAAAATCGCGTGCTTTTATCAATGACACACCTGTTAAAGTCTCTATTTTACAGGAATTATCAGAATTATTGATTGATATTCATTCTCAATTTAATACCCCTAAAATCTTTGAAGCTGATTTTCAACTTTCGATGTTGGATATTTACGGAGAAAACAAAGACTTATTGAAAGAATATAGGAAAGATTTTAACCACTATATTTCAACAAAGAAAAAGATAAAAGATGCTCAAAATTCGTTAGAAAATCAATCGCAAGATTTAGAATATAAATTGCATTTGTGGGAAGAATTGAACAATGCTTCGCTAAAAAATGAGGAATTAGAACAATTGGAAATCGAGATAAAATCTTTATCAAATGTAGAAGAAATTATTTCGATTTTGAATGAAACTTATCAATTTTTGGAGCATCCTGAAATGGGAATAATTTCTCAATTGAATGAAGCAAGCAATAAATTGAATAAAATTTCGGATTATAATTCGCAATACAATTTGATTTACGAGCGATTAATTTCATCAAAAATAGAATTGCAAGATATTTCGGGTGAAATGAGTAGTTTGATAGATTCGACTGAAATTAATCCTGAAAGATTACAAGAAATTACTGATCGTTACGATTTGATTCATAAATTATTGCGTAAACATAATGTGATTTCTGTTGAAGAATTAATTGCTAAACGTGACGAATTAGAAAGTCAAACTTCTGGTTTTGATAATTTGAGTGATTTAATTATTCACTTAAATAAAGAATTGAATTCAATCTCAGAAAAACTTGAAAAACAATCAATTAAAATTAGAAAAAATAGATTTTCTTCTATCGAAATTATCCGAAAAAATATCTTGAATACGTTGTCACAATTGGGAATGGAAAATTCTCAATTAACCATTCAATTAAACGAAACAGCAGATTTTACAGCAACTGGAAAAGATGAAGTTTTGTTTCTATTCTCAGCAAATAAAGGAATGGAACCTCGTATTTTTGAGAAATCTGTTTCTGGTGGAGAACGTTCTCGATTGATGTTAGCGATTAAAAAATTATTGGCAACTCATCAACATTTGCCTACATTAATTTTAGATGAAATAGATACAGGAATTTCTGGAAAAGTTGCGAATGAAACAGGAAAAGTAATGCAAACAATGGCAGAAAATATGCAGCTTTTAGTGATTACGCATTTGCCACAAGTCGCTTCAAAAGGAAATTATCAGCTAAAAGTTTACAAAGAAGTCGTAAACGAAACAACGCAAACAAACGTGACAGTGCTTTCTCAACAACAACGCTTAGAAGAAATTGCACAAATGATTTCTGGTTCAGAATTGACAGATGCAGCAATCAATCAAGCAAAAGAATTAATGAATTTGAATTAAAATTCTTAAATTATATAAAATCAAAAAAGCTCGAGAATTTTCTCGAGCTTTTGTTTTGTATAATTAATTCTGGAATTATTTCGTTAATCTTTCCAACGAATATTCAATCATTGCATCAACTGCTTTGTAAGAATCGGCACTAAATTCACCTAAAATTCTATTCGCAACAATTGCATTTATTGATAACGCTTCGTGTCCCATCATCGCTGATAATCCATAAATTGCAGAAGTTTCCATCTCGAAATTAGAGATTCTTAAACCTTCATAATTAAAACTTGTTAAACGCTCATTAATATCGGCTGGATTTGGTTGCAATCTCAAATAACGACCTTGAGGTCCGTAAAAACCACAAGCTGTAGCCGTTATTCCTTGAATTGTTTTTTCAGAAGCCAATTTATCTAACAACAAATCAGATCCTTTTACTAAATATGGACGCGCTTTTTTCGGCGACCAATCAACATGTTTGATAAAAGCATCTTCTGCCTCTTTATTCATCACCGCTTCACTCCCAACATAATAATGCAAAAGTCCATCTAAACCTAAACCATGAGAACCAATAACGAAACTATCAACAGGAATATCCGCTTGCAAAGCTCCAGAAGTTCCCATACGAACAAATGATAATTTTCTGAAATCTTTTTTGATCTCTCCAGTTTCTAAATCGATGTTAGCCAAAGCGTCTAACTCAGATAAAACAATATCAATATTATCCGTTCCCATACCAGTCGAAATAACTGTTAAACGTTTACCATTCAACGTTCCTGTATGCGTTACAATTTCTCTTTTGCTTGCTGTGTGCTCGATTGTATCAAAATGTCTTGAAACTTTTTCGACACGATTTGGATCACCAACAGTTATAATAGTATCTGCTAAATGCTCTGGTCTTATATTACAATGGTAAACACTTCCGTCTGCATTTAAAACTAATTCTGATGCTGCTTTACTCATGATTTTATAATTAAAAATAAGAGAACAATATACAATTTTTATCAGTAATAATTGTAAAGAAATTATTAACCACCTACTCTTTTCACTTTAAACCCTTTATCTTTCAGGAAAGCCATAATCTTGTCGCGATAATCTCCTTGAATGATGATTTGTTCGTCTTTAAAACTCCCTCCAACACCCAAAAATTGCTTAATTTCTTTTGCTAAAAGTTTGAAATCTTCTGTTTCTCCTTCGTAACCTTCTATAATTGTATTTATTTTCCCTTTTCGTTTCTCAAACTTACAAATCAATGGTTCTTTCTGAATCCATAACTCATGTTGTTCTTCATTTGATACTTCTTCTGGCTCAGGTATATGATCAGGAAAAAGATTTTTTAATTGATGTTGTAAATCCATTTCTATTTTTATAATCTATTGATATTCAATACTTATCTATCACTAAAAATCACAAGGGGAACTAAAAGGGGAACCCATCCTTGATTTTACATGGAATATACAAAGATAAAAAAAAGGAACACTTAAGTGTTCCTTTTACTACATTTTCATTTTCGTGAAATTTATTATATCTTCTTCATAATAATATTTTCGGTTAGACCCCGGATCTCTTCGTACATTAAGTCCGGCTTTTTCTCTATCTCTAAGAGCCTTATCAGACTTTATACCTAAATACGATTTCACTTCCTCTGGAAAAATTCTTTTTTTCATATATATATATTTTTGTGATTAGTAAGATTTTTTTATCTCAATCATCTATAACAATACTACCAGAAAAAAAATTTAATCCAAAGAAAATTGAAAAAAAAAAATTAAATTTCAAATCCATCCTTAAGAATGAATTCTTTCAATAAATTGTCGATTCTAATACTTACTTTAAAAGGGGGTAATGATGTACCTTCTTTAGCTTCAAAATAAGTTTTTGCTTTGGCACGATCTACCGAATCTTTTAATGCACCGAATCTTCCGAAATCATTTAGATTAGTTTCCGAAATATGGGTATTCATTAATTGTTTTAATTTCTCTGGATCTACGCCAATAGCTTCTACTAATTTATTGATGTATTCGTTTTTCGCTTTGAATTGGTATTCTGAAATATAATCTCTGAATGTCTTTGTTGGATCCAACGTAATGTTACCACTTCGTACTTCATTTAAGAATACGTTTGCAAACTTTTGTTCATCTTGGGATAATGTTGCAAATGACTTGTATAATTCGTCTAAGATTGCTTGGTTTTGTTCTGGTGTTAAATCCTTTTGATTTAATGATTTTAAGAACTTCTCAAATCGACTGTTCATATAATTGGTATCAATAACACCCGTATCAATATCCATAATATAATTGTCGATTTCGAAAGGGATGTGTTCTGTTGAACCACCTGAAGTATCTCCACCCTGTTGCGCTAATTCTTTGTAACGAGTTACTAAAATATTGTAGGTTGTTTCGTCTAAAGCAACTTCGATTACTTTTTTAAGTTTAGGATTATTTTCATTGAAGACGTATTTCAATTTATCCCAAAAGAAGCCTTGGATTTTAGCCGCCGCTAAATTTTTAGTCAAAATATTGAATGTTTCTGCAAATTTAGCACGCACTGATAAATCGTCTGCAAGCTTTTTAAATTCTGAAATACCTGCATTTTCAAACAACAACTTAATTTCATTGAACATAAAATTGATGCGCTCTAAGTTGACATCCAAATGGTCTACAAATAAGCCATACGGTCTGTCGCCCGAATATAATTTAACGGCACGATTAATATTACGTTCCATCGTATGAGGGAAACGGTAATAACGAATTGTACCGAATGGTTTTTCTATGCCGAATAATCGATTGGTACGCGAAAATGCTTGAATAATGTTTTCGTATTCAAGTTTTTTATCCAAATAAAGTGTATTTACCCATTTTGAATCGAATCCAGTTAACATTTGATCCACTACGATTAATAAATCTAATTGTTCTTCAGGAGTTGTATGAATTCTAGTATAGGGTTTTTTATGTGCCAAACGGTTAGCAATGTCTTTTTTGAATGCTGCGTGAGTACTCATTGTAAAATGCTTTCCGAATCGTTCTTTATAATCTTTTAAAATTGATTCTAACCCTTCTTCCTTGAATTGAAAACCAGCGTTGTTATCAATGTTCGGGTCGAATAAAGCAGAAACTTTTAGCGTTGGAAATTCTTGTTTAAAAAGATTAAAATACTCAATCGCTTCAGCAATACTACTTGTCGCGAATATGGCGTGAAACTTACTGTTACTACTAAACGTTACCCAATTTTCTTTGATGTCTTTGACTACAATTTTTTGGTGTTCTGGTCTTTCGTATTGTACACTTTTTACGTAATCCTCAATCCCTTTTTGGTATTTCCCAGCACTATTTAAATCCCCTGCCATTTTTACTTTAGCCGGGTTCATAAACTTACTGTAGATTTCGTTTTTCTTAGGATCACTTAAAGCGTCTTCTTCATCAATGGCATTTGCTTCTTGTAAGGCTACTACACGACGTAAATCACGGTCTTTATGCGTTAGCACTTTATATGGATCGAAACCTAACACATTTTTATCTCTAATCCCATCGGCTAAACTGTAACGGTGTAATTCATTCCCAAAAATGGTAGAAGTATCCGAATCATTGCGTTTATTTTCCTCTTGGATTGGCGTACCCGTAAACCCAAAAAATACGGCGTTTGGAAACGTTTGACGAATGGTAGGTAACATTGTTTCTCCAAATACCGTACGATGCGCTTCGTCTATGATGACCACAATTCTTTTGGCACGCATAATCTCTAGATCACTACTTTTTAAACCATCCGTATCACTTTCGATGTTGCTCATCTTTTGGATGGATGTAACAATCAATGTATCGGCAGGATCGTTACTTTTTAATCGGTTGATTAAAACATAGGTATCTTCCGTTGCTTGCACGCTTAAACTCTCGTCTGCAAAGGCACGGTATTGCTCTAACGACTGTGTCCCTAATTCGATACGGTCTAATAAAAAGATGACTTTATCTGCATTTTTGGACGAAGCAATTAATTGAGCCGATTTAAAACTCGTCATTGTTTTACCTGAACCCGTTGTGTGCCAAATGTATCCCCCCCGAATATCGGGTTTAGCCCAATTAGTTAAAGCTACACGCGAAGAAATTGCACTGGCTGCATAAATTTGGTAACTGCGCATTACTTTTAATATATCGTCTGTCCCATCTGCAATGGTATAATACCCAATAAGTTCGTGTGCCATTGGGATGGATAAAAATTGATCGGCTATTGCCGTCCACTCTTTGATCGGTTCGTTGTTGAAATCTGCCCACTCAAATTGGTAATCTGAATTGAATACCCCATCAACCCCAGGATTAGCGAAATAAACCGTTTTGTCGGGTGTCATTGCTACAAAGATTTGAATTAATGAAAACAAACCTGTAAAATGACCTTCGTAGGTGTATTTCTCTATTTGTTTCACCGCTTCGTTCACCGCTTCTTTGGTTTTCTTTAATTCGATGTGAATTAAAGGCATTCCGTTGATTAACAGCAAAACATCGCCACGGCGGTCGTTACGGAACTCGGACTTGCGGTTGTAACGTGGCTGTTGCACAATTTGGTAACGGCTTTGACCAGCAGCAATTTCTCGGCGGTCGTAAATTTTAAGACTTACTTCTTTCCCTAGGTGTAATTGGTCGGCAGGATTATCTCTTTTGATGGTTACAGAACGCCCGTTAATGAATCCATTTAAATTAAGGGGCGTACGTAACTCTTGTATTTTGTTTAAAATTTGTTGCATTTCTCCATCCGACAAAGGCACATCGTTTAACCGATCGATGTCTTTGTTGTTTTCGAATAGGATGTTTGCCCAATTTTGAATTAATTCTTTTTCTGTAACATTTTTTAAAATGTTGTTTCCCAACCTTTTTGTTTGGCTAAGTTTTGTACCAAAGCTTCCTCGAAAGCCGCTTCGGAAGTAAAAGTGTTCATAGTTGTCGTGTTTTAGTAGTGTAGGTCTAGGTTAAACAAACATTTTTTGTAATAAGGCCTGTTTGATGTTTTTGTATTTTTCGATTTTTACTTGGCTTTGCTGGATTAAATTATCTAATTGCTCGAAATAAGCTCCAATTTTTTGTTGCTCTTCAAGAGAAGTAATTTTAATAGGTGTATTTTTAGCTTGTTCAATTGTATAATGTGAAATTGTTCCGATATGTGAAATTTTCTTTATGTAATTTTTAAAAACTTCAGAACAAAAGAAATAAAATAAATAATTGCTGCTAATCTTATCATCAACTTTAAACCATAATAAATCTGCATCCTTAGAATATATTGGGTCTTCAGAATTAATAATATAAGGTATACCTATTGTTCCTCCACCAGTAACTAATAAATCTCCCTTATTTAATTTTCCAGATTTTAAAATTAATTCATTATATAGTTTAAGTGATATATAAACTTTAGAATTTTCCCTATTGTTAAATGCAGAAACAACATCACTTGATCTAAAAAATGGGACACCTTTATTAATCCATTCATTTTTATGTACACGTGATCCTGATCCAATATTTATTTTTTCACCCAACATCTTTTCCTCCCATTTCTCTGTAAACCCTTTGAAACGAATTTCGGGAACATTGGCTCCTTCTTTTGGGAACATTTTCTCTAGCATTGCCTTTTTTAGATTAACTAACTTTTGGTGTTTTTGTTCATGTAAGTTAATCTGCTCGTCTATGTTTTTGAAGAAGTTACCGATTTGGGTTTGTTCTTCAATCGAAGTTAAAGGAATATTTAATTTAAAAAAATCTTTTAAATTATAATTACTCCTACCATCACCTGTTGAATTTTGAATCGCAAATTTTTTATGTTTACTAGAATTTAAAAAAGTTGATAAATAGTTTGGTAATATTATTTTTTTGTTTACCCTTGTGTTTATTGTTGCAAAACCTATTGCTCCAAATTCATTCTCTGAAATTACTGCTGACGTACCAACGTCTCCAGTATGAACGGTTACAACATCACCAATTAATAATTTTCTGCTAGAGTTTTGATCAGCAAATTTTTGTTCAAGATAAATTGGGTTTTCAGCAAATTCAAAATAATTATTTTTTATATCAGAATTTCTTATTAATAAAGTTCCACTATTTGTATAAAATTTAGTCATAGTAGTAACTAATCCAATAAATACTTTCGATAATTCCGTAATATTTTTTTCAGTCCACTCCTCTTGAAACCCCTTAAATCGAATGGCTGGTACGTTTTTATGCTGTTCCATCTTACCCAATGTTTAAAAGATTTTGTAATGCTTTAATTCCTTGGATGTCGTGTTCGGTACCCGTTAAGTCGTCCATCATTGTTGCTAAAGCAGACTGGCTCTCTTTTAATTGTGCATCAACCTCTACCAAAGTCGTTTCGTACTTTGTTGCTAAATGGTTGATTTTTTGTGTTAACTCGTCTAACTTATTCGTTGGAATTTCGTCTAAAGCTGTTGCTAAAGGCGTGATCCATTTTTGTACCAATAAGTGATCTACTTGGTCGTCTGTTAACTCTTCGATGACCTTTTTAGTTTGCAAATGTAAAGCGGCCGTTTGGTCGGTAACTTTTTTATTTACTGTTTTTAATTCGGCTTGTAATCTACTGATGCGCACTAATTTTGTTTCGTCGTCTTCTTCGCCATAAACTGTACCTTTTTTAATTTGGGCTGTGATTTCTTTCACCGTTTTCGTTAATTCACCGGCCACTAATTTATCTTTCGTTTCGTTTGTTAAATCGCTGTCTTTTGTTTCCTCTGAAAGTGATTCGAACAACTCCTCCACTTCTGCTGTAATTTCTGCTGAACGATTTTGAGCCTCTTCTAAGGCTTGTACCTCATCTTGTAAATAGACTTGTTGCGCCAACTCGAATGGGAAGATGTGGCCTTTCCATCCGTCTTGTACTTCTGTGTCTACTTTTTTCACTTTTTTGATGACTAAATTCGGGTCTACCCATTTAGCCGCTTGAATCCCTTCTGTCTGTAAAATCTCGATGTCCCCTGCAATGGTTTCCCATTGGTCGCTTAGTAATTGGAAAGCCGCATATTTATCGATTAACGGAATATGGTTGATACGATTGAATATCTCTGTACTTAGTATTGCTTCTTCGCGCCCGATGCTTACCTTTTCTAATCCCTCGATTAAACGTTGTTTTAAATAGGTTGGAAAAGCATTTAATGCTTCGTTGTAAGCTTGGTTAAATGCTTTTACCTCGTCGTTTGCTTGAATCGTAGCCGTAATATCCACCGCATTTAATTTTGCCATTTCTGGAGAAACTGTTTCGAATAACTGTTCACGTAAGGTAGGGAATGCCTCCCAGTATGCTTTAAGCTCTTGAATTTCTTGTTGCGGAATCCCTCCGAACATTGTGGCAAATATGTCGAAACTTTCTGCTTTTTCGCTACTGTCTACATAACGAGGAATATTTAGGTTGTATTCGTTGTCGCGAAGTTCTTGTTTCGATACAACTTTTGCATACTTCTCCACATCTTGACGCGCTGTGTAAGTATCTACAATGCGTTTGATGTCTGAAGTGCGTAATTTGTTATTTTTCCCTACTTTCTCGAATCCTTTTGATGCATCAATGATTAAGACATCGTTGCCTTGGCGTTTTTGTTTTACCACTAATACGACCGTAGGAATTCCTGTACCGAAGAAAATATTAGCCGGTAAACCGATTACTGCATCGATGTTGTTGTTTTCGATTAATTGCTTACGGATTGTTCCTTCTTCACCCCCTCTGAATAATACCCCGTGTGGTAAAACGATGGTCATAATTCCGTTTGGTTTTAAGTGGTATAAATCGTGTAAAAGGAAAGCGAAATCAGCCTTAGAACTTGGTGCTAATCCGTAATTATATCTTGGGTCGTGGTCTTTCCCTTCTGGATCCCATTTCTGAGAATACGGTGGGTTAGAAACTACGGCATCCACATATAACGGATCGAATTGATTGTTTTCATCTACATAAGGCCAATCGTCTTCTAATGTATCGGCATTACGCGTGACAATATTGGTTGCTAAAATTCCACGCATTACTAAATTCATACGTGTAAGATTGTATGTATTTTGTTTTAATTCTTGGGCGAAATATTTAATGTTGTTCTCGTTATCCATATAACGCGCCACACTTTTACCGATATTGATTAATAACGATCCCGAACCACTCGTTGGGTCATAAATTTGAATCTCTGAACGGTCTTGTAATTCGTGTGCAACGATATCTGACATTAATTGAGACACTTCGTGAGGTGTATAGAATTCCCCTGCTTTTTTACCCGCTGTAGCCGCAAACATACTGATTAAGTATTCGTAAATAAATCCTAATACATCGTAGTCTTGTTTGCCATCCATTGGGATGTCTTTGATTAAGTATAATAAGTCGCTAATTGCTTTGGTTCTTGCAGCAGAACTTTCTCCTAATTTACTTAACCCTGTTTGTAGTGTATCAAAAATACCTTCGAACAGTTTTTTATGGTTTTTATCGATGTTACGAGAGAAAGCAGATAATGCATCGTGCACATTTGATACCTCAAAATCACTTCCCATCTCGATCCAAGTTGAAAATAAATCTTTGTAAGCGATGAAATACCCAATGTTTTCTTTGATGTATCCCATTGTTTCAGCATCTTCTTCAGATAGGTTTTGAATATCTTCTTGTAACATCCCTTGTTTGAATGCAAATTTGATTTGTGCTTCAGACAGGTATTTGTAGAAAATGAATCCTAATATGTAATCTTTGTATTCGTTGGCTTCTATCTTTGAACGCATTTGATTGGCTGATGCCCAAATCTTAGCGGCTAGTTGTTGTTTATTCATAATTGATAAAATTCAGCTTACGTTATAGTGTTGTAATTCAATATTCAATTATTGGTATTACACAATAATCTATAAAGTAACAATTGTTTGCAAAATAAGGAATATATATCAAATTTCTAAACGAAAAAAGAGCCTAATTTGGCTCTCTTAAATCAGTTAAAATTCAAAAATTTTATTTGAACACCACCTAACCCATCATTTCCTTTAGATAAGTATTTTTTGTAAGCATCGTTAGAAACAATGTCTGAAATATGAAGATCGGATTCATAGTTTCCACCTTCAAGAAATTTAATGTACATATCATCGAATCTACCGAGTACATTTTCTATTATGTGATTCATCAGTATCATAATTTCTTTTTTCTTTCCTTCACTGCCTATATGAATATGAGAATAACCTTCACTGTCTTTTTCTACTACAAAGTACATATTCTTTTTGTACCTAACAAACAACTCTTTTACAACTTCTTCGTAATATGAAGCTTCATAATTTTCTTTAAAATTTAGAGTAATTTCCGTTGTGTATCTAGGATTTTCCGGTTCTTGATAAGAGAAACGAGTTATAGCCCTTTTCGCACGATCAATATTGTGATTAACTTTATTTATAGTATTATTCTTAACCTTACGTTTTCTACCGATCTTATTAATTCTAGAATAATTTACGTGCCATTCTTGAATACCATTTTCGTTTCTGAGTTTAAGAACTGTTGGATCTTTATAATTTACATTATGTAATGAGTTTTCTAGATGTTTTTTTTCCTCCTCCTGAGCTACTTTTTTAATATTTCTTTTAATTTGATCTGCTGATAAATCTAGAATTCCTGTTGATAAAATGAACGATTTGCTTATATAATAATTTATTCTCATTGATAATTTTTATAATATTTTATTTATAATTAGACGTATTATGCCCAATTCATATATATAAATAGCAACGAAATGATCAAAAGTCAAGTTTTATATAAAATAATCGTTATGCATTTATTATTCAGTGTTTTATATTTAATTAATTTCTAATAATAACAATTTTTAGAAGAAAATACCTACTTAGTTATGCCCCCCCTTTTGAAATAAAAAATTTTTAACTTTAAAAAAATGATTATTAATGAAAAAGTTGCAACTAAAAATTAAATTAACTTATTAATAATCAATCATTAGTTTTTTATTTATACAGGTAGTAGCGTTCCATATTGATCATTCAATTCAATACATTAACATTAAGAAAACGGATTTATCGTTAAAATAATTACATTATTTCTAAGTGCATAATTTTTTAAAAATTTTTCAAAACATCCTACACATCAGTAATATACATAAGAACTAGGTAGGTATTTAACCGGATACCTAGGTAGGGGTACTAATAATTAAACACCTCTGATTTTAGATTTTTGGTTGCACGATAAAATGCTTTGGCTTTATCGTATACTGAAGTCTTATCATACAAACTAAATGCATCTCCACGATCGTGTTGATGAGTCATTGATTTAACGACATCACGTTGCACTTCATGTAATAGCATATTAGAAATAAAAGTAGATCTACAATCATGACTACTGACATGATCACAAGCTAATTCTTGTGAATGAGATGGTTTAGAACCAAACGTTGTGTTATATACCTTAATAGTATCTTTTATTTTTAACTCTTTGAATAGTTTACGTATTCCCATATTTAAATAGGATAATGAATAGATTTTAGGAAATCTATTTCCATTACTTTTGTAAATATCTAGCGCCGGTCTAAATAATGTTGAATAGGTTTCATTGTCTGTCTTATTAGCAATGTTTCTAATGACCGGAACTTTGGTTCCGTCTACTTCAATATATTCAATTTTTAATCCATTTAATTCACAAACACTTTGATAACGCATACCTGTCGTAGATGCTAATACAACATAATCTCTTGCTTGCTGTAATAATTTTGATTTTGGTTTAGATTCTATTAACTTAACTAATGTATCTTCATTAATAAAATATTCTTTCTTTCGTCCTATTTTTTTTATCTGTAATTTTTGTGATTTCAAGTTGATATTATTCTTGATACCCTCGGAAGCAGCTTTATTTACTAATCCGGTAAAAATATCAATTATATTATCTATAGACTGTTTCGAATAGCCTTCTGGATCACGCGTACTCCTCTTATTCTTAATATGATTACTCTTCAACTTAATCTTACCAGTCTTGATTTTAGTACAAACGTGTAAAAATTCAACAACTATATCCTCTGTTAATTCTGAGAATATGTATGATTTTTTTTTATATTCTTCATAATTAAGCCAATGATGGTAAATTGATTTATACTTTTTAATTGTGTCAGCTTTTACGATAGGTGTATTATTTTCAAGCTGAAATTCACAATCTTCTATATAAAATTTTATAAATTCTGAAACAATGTTTTTATTAATCGTTTTAACTTCACCCGGAATTTTAATTTTTGTTGGTGATAATATTCCTTTTTCTACACGTAATTTATCGAACACTATTCTGAAATCATTACTTGTTGGTATTATGTTTTTTCTTTCGAAACTAGATCTCGCTTCTGTAAAACATGATTCAATTATCGCTATACGTGTGCGTAATTCAATTGCAATTGGTTTACGAGATTTATTTATAAAATCTCTATTGTAGTTATAATGATCCTTTAGTTTATTTGTATTCGGATCAATAACCTTTTTGCCGAAATCTTCCGGTTTGATGGTGATTCCGACACCAAATTTTAATCTTTTGTTATCACTAAATACATTAGCTATAATAAATTGCACACTCGTTTCCTTTCCTTCTATTTTTTCTTTTAATTGAAATATCATCATAATATTATACTTTTAGCTCAATAATACCATGCAAAAAGGGGAACTCAAAAGGGGAACTCAAAAAGTGTCGAATTATGATTTTAAGTGATGTGAAAGATCTAATAATTATTTAAAATAACATTGATTAAATTTTGAAAATCAGCATGTTACACATGTAATTAATTCTGATTGAATATATTAGAAGAAGAATATTAATTGATCTTGTAAATCCATAGTATTTAATGTAATCCTTGTAATATATGGCGTTCTAAATTAGAATTCGTCCATTTGTACCATTATAATTACAAAGATAAAATTTTTATTGCAGTTGTTTTATAAACCAATTTGGAACTTTATCCGAAACTATTTCAAGTTCATTTCTCTTAACTTGTGCAAATAATCTCATTTCTTGAGTTGAATTATCAAAAATATAGCCTTTATCTACAATTTTTAAAGCTGGAAAAAAATTCATTAAAGTAGAATGATATCGTTTAATCACCTTTTCATCTGGTACAGCGTGACCACCTTTTTCTACTCTATTTTCAATTCGAGAAATATTAATTAAAGGATCTTCAATACAGACAAAATACATATATGTTTTGAAACCACGATTTTTAGCATCCACTATTTCATCAATTTTAGAAGGATGACTCATCACTGTTTCAAATGAATAAGATTTACCTTTAATCAATAAGTGTTTTCGAATAAATGAAGTAATAAAAGACGCTTCGTAACTATGTGTAGACTTAGATTTATCAACCAAAACATTATTTCGAAACTGCACATCAATTGCTTTTCCTTCGTTATTTGCTTTTTCGAATAATGAAATTGAAGCAGGTTCAGTTTTAAAATCTTCAAAATCTTTTTCGGTAAGTTTTAGTTCATATCGATCCAAATCAATGAAACCTTTTAAAGAAATTTCTTTCTCAATCAAATCTGAATTAATAAAATATCCAGCATTAAATTTTGATGAGATTGAATCGAATAAAGTAGACTTTCCAGATCCATTTGGACCAGCAAAAACGCGCAAACGTTTTATTTTAGACATAATTTAGCTCCTTTTTTCAATTCAGCTGGAACTTTTATTCGATCTATTGTTTTAATCACCTTAATTTCTCCATTAGGTTTTCTCTCGATGATTCGATTTCCTTGAACATATTGAACTGATAAATCTAATGCTTCTGAAACTCTAATTGCAGCTTGCGATGCAGATTTAGCTAAACGATTTAACGCTCCTGCTTCTTCTAATTTTAGTATATCTGATTCTTTATTCATAATAATAGAAATTAAATTAACAATAATTATTCATCAATAAATATACGCAAATTTAGTGAAACCATTGTAATAATAAAAGCTTGACTTCATTCAAAAGCCTAATCTTTTGAATCTAAATTATATAATTTTTATTAATATTACCCGTTGTGCATTTTGATTACTAAATAATATAGTTGTTCATTTCATTGAAAATAAGTAAATTAATTTAACTACAAAACATTTACAATGAACAACTTA
>NZ_DEVJ01000038.1:0-3082 GCF_002362875.1 Empedobacter sp. UBA3239
GAATCAAGTGTTTATCGTATTCTAAAGCGTAATAATGTCGCTAGATTAGACAGAAAGGTGACTAGAAGAGCCATGCATAGTATCAAGTATGAAAAAGAAACACCTGGTCATCAGGTACAAGTTGATGTTAAATTTCTGATTTTTCATGATTCAAATGGCACTGAAATCAAACGATTTCAATACACAGCGATTGATGATGCTACACGAATTAGAGCACTTAAAATCTCTGAAAAACATAATCAATTAAGTTCAATTGAATTCATAAATTATGTTGTAGAAAAATTCCCTTTTAGAATTAATACAATTCAAACAGATAATGGACACGAATTTCAATCAAAGTTTCATTGGCATGTTCAAGATTTAGGAATGAGACACCGATTTATAAAAGTGGGTACACCTCAATTAAATGGAAAAGTTGAACGATCTCATTTAACAGATAAAAAAGAGTTTTATCAACTTTTAAATTACACAGATGATGTGGATTTAAATAAGAAATTAGAAGAATGGGAAAACTTTTATAATTTCAAAAGACCACATGGTTCATTTAAAGGAAAAACACCTTATGAAATACTTAAATCTAAACTAAAATAATTATATTTAAAGTCTACGAAGTCATGAAGTACGACAGGTTTAATACAAACAAAATGTATACATTATTATATATTTTGTCTAAAATTCGTACATTTGATTATTATAATATACATTTATGTTAGATTTCACAACAATAAAAGATGTAAAAAATTCAATTGGTGAATGGTGTAAGAAAATGCGAAAAGCAGAACACTTAACACAACAAGAATTAGCTGATGAATTAGCGCTTTCTCGTTTAACAATTGCTAAACTTGAAAATGGAGAGAATCCTACAATCGAAACTCTTTTGAAAGTATTACAGTATTTTGACGAAATGAAATCAATCAATCAATTCGTTTCAGATAAAATTGAAAATTTAGATAATAATCAATCCATGTATTAATTATGGCAAAGAATCAAATCATTTCAATCAATTTTCATGGAATTGAAATTGGTAAAATTGGTTATGACGAAAACCAAAGGAAATCTTCATTCCAATATAATCCTGATTTTTTGGAGAATAACATCTATAAAAAAATATTTCCTTACGTCATTCGTAGAACACCTAATGTACAAGTATTTTCTGAGTTTGAGGGAGAAACGTTTCGAGGTTTACCTCCTATGATTGCTGATTCTTTACCTGATTTTTTTGGAAACATTGTTTTTAAGGAATGGCTTGAAGCGACTCAAAAAGACATAAGTTCAATCACTCCTTTAGAACAGCTTACTTACGTAGGAAAAAGAGGTATGGGAGCGATAGAATTTTCACCTGCAAAAGAAATTAGATCCAATCAAACAATTAATGTCGATGAAATTACAGAAGTAGTTAAAAAAGTATTGGATTTAAAAACTTCCACCGAAGAAAAAGGATTAAGTGATATTGCTTTACTGAATATTTTCAAGATTGGAACTTCAGCTGGCGGTGCACGACCTAAAATTTTGGTTTCGGAAAATAAATCTACAGGACATTTAATTCCTGGTGATTTAGAAACTTCTGAAGAATATAATCATTATTTAATCAAGCTTTCGATCGACGAAGATCAAGGCTATTCAAAAGAAAAAATCGAATATATTTATTATCAAATTGCAACTTCCATTGGAATTGAAATGATGCCTTCTAAATTAATTGAAGATAAACATTTTGCAACATTACGATTTGATCGTCAAAATGGACAAAAACAGCATATTTTGACAGCTTCAGGAATGACAGGGTGGGATTTCAAAAAGCCTGAAAATTCGTCTTATGAAAATCTTTTTAAACTAGCTTTTGATTTGAAACTTTCGCACAAAAATATTCAGCAATTATTTAAACGAATGGCTTTTAATCTTGTTTTTTTTAATATTGATGACCATTTAAAGAATTTCTCATTCATTTATGATACAGAAAAAGACCGTTGGAATTTAGCTCCTGCCTATGATTTAACCTATCCGTTAGATGCTTTAAAAAACTATCTTCGAATTTCAAGAGCGATGTCTATTAATGGAAAACGAACTGAAATTAATCGAACTGATTTACTGAAAATAGCTGATTTATTCACGATTAAAGATGCTAACGGAATTATTGATGAAGTCGTACAATCGACTAATCAATTCAGAATCCTATGTCAAAAACAAAATATTCCTGAAAAAGTGATTGATAAAATTGAATCTGAGTTTTTAATGTTTTAATTAAGAATAGCATGATACTAAATACAATTCGTTCAAGAGGATTTTGAATATCTTCAAAGAAAGACTCAGTTAATTTATATTGATAAGGGTTTTTGCTATTGAAGATTTTTATATTAATAGAAGATTTGCAGTTTTATGTAAGCAAATTTTGATAGCTGGTTATGCAAATAAAAAGTACAGTAAAATTTAAGCTACATTTTTGTAAACATTATTTAAGTTATTAAATTCTTCAATTGTTTTGTAATTCAATGAGCTGTGTCTTCTTTTTCTGTTGTACCAAATATCAATGTATTGAAATATTTCGCTTTCCATTTGTTTTATGAAAATCTGTACGTTGTCAAAATGATTTGGACACCTCTTTCTAAAAATTAAGAGAGTGTTTGGTTTATAAATTTATTATTTTTTCTTTCGAACACACTTTAGATCCTTTGCTCGTAATTCTGAACAATTTAACTAAAATTCGTCATTTCGATACTAAATCGTCGGATTTTTAATTTCTTTTTCAATATTCAAGTTTTAAATTTACTTTTAATAAGGAATTAAAAACCGTCATTGCTGAAGAGTCGAGTGTCAATTCGGCGTAGTGAGCGTCAAAAATGATTTACTGTTCGCATTTTATATGCGAATGATTTAAAGCATTTAGTGAGTAGCCATTATTGACCGATTTGTAGGCACAGACTTGACGTTTTTGGTTCGTTTTTGCGTCAAGGTAAAAATGAATGAAGGTAGTTTTGAAAAACGAGAATAATCTTTCTATCACTTTTTTATTCATAGCTTATCTATTTTAATTATAGGTATTCATATGCCCTTCGGGAAAGTTCATCAAAAAAACATTTGAAATTAA
>NZ_DEVJ01000038.1:3249-3663 GCF_002362875.1 Empedobacter sp. UBA3239
ATTAAGAGGAGGAGCCATGGAATGGCTCAGGTAATTCAACTAACTAAATTATCTCCATAAAGTTGGCAACTCGCTTCACTCAGACACTCCAACTTTTTTATTCCAATAATTTAGAGTTAAATTGCATTTCGATTCTAAATCGTCGGATTTTTCTAATCCTTTTTTCTAATTCAGATTCGTTATCACTTTTATCAACGGATTTTAGAGTCGACTTACGATTTGCAGACGAGCTTCAATCCATGGAAACAAGCGTAAAAAAGATTAGTGAGCGATAGCGAATCATTTAATCTTTTTAGTGCGTAAAATGGTAATTGAACGTCGAAAATCGCAGTCTTGATTTTTTGATTACTTTTTGATCAAGCAAAAAGTAATAAATAAAGAACTACTAATTATTCTCTTATTCACGTAATTATG